>NZ_JBQKEP010000004.1:0-215443 GCF_052121255.1 Faecalicoccus sp. LCP19S3_E2
CAATTACTTAGCTCGACCAGAATACTTACCATCGCTTGTATTTACAACGATCATTTCATCCTGGTTGATAAACAAAGGAACTTTAACTTCCAATCCCGTCTCCAATACCGCATTTTTACTGGCTGAAGTTGCGGTATCTCCCTTTACAGCCGGCTCACATTCGATAACCTTTAACGTAGCCTTATCTGGTAAGACAATACCTAAAATTTCTCCTTCATAAGATGAAATGGATACATTATCATTCGCTTTGATAAATTTCTTTTCCCATTCCAAACGATCGGCAGGGATTTCAATCTGTTCATATGTCTCATTATCCATGAATACCAAAGCATCATCAGTATCATATAAATACTGCATTTCACGTTTTTCAATCTGAGCAGGTTCCACTTTCTCGCCCCCACCCCATGATAATTCTACGTTACTTCCGGTGCGTAGATTGCGAACTTTTGCCTTTACAACCATCGCACTACGAGCTGTTTTATTCTGTGAAACATCTAATACCACATAAATATCACCATCGACCTGAATTGTCTGTCCTGGTTTCAAATCATTTGAACTGATCATTCTTTTCTCTCCTTATCTTTTACCACTACTAATTTTAGGAGAAAAATCCATCTTGTCAAGAAAACGAATACTTGTCATCCGTTTATCTATTTCTTTTTAATCGACAAAAAAATCATTTAAAAGTTTTGCGAGTTCCTGTGGATTTTCTTCATTGACGATATGCCCTGTATTTGAAAGGATAATTTGCTTAGTATTCGTCATATGATCATTAAAATATTGTACCGATTTAATGTTTGTTTTATCCTGATCTCCATATAGAAGTATTGTAGGTATCGAGAAATCATAAATACGATTTTCAAAATTTATATCCACCATAGATTTTGTCAAAGACAGTGTTTCTTTCTTATCAAAGGCCATGTTTTTGAATATTGATCTTGGCAAAAAGTGAAATACCAGATTTTGTAGATGAAACAATAATTTTGGAACCTTATGCGGTGTACCAATCAAAACCAGCTTCTTTACTTGATCCGGATACTCCAGTGCAAAATCTAACGCCAATACACCACCTAGAGAAAGCCCGCATATGCATAGTGAATCATTAAAGCTTCGACAATATCCGGAAAAGGCAGAATACAAATTTGCGTAGCTTGTTTCTTGATGATGTAATAAGGTATTCAGATCCGGACAAACAATATCAAGCTTTTCATCCATTAAACAAACTGTTTGATTCCATCTGTCAGCCCTATGACCGGTTCCATGTACCAAAATTGTTTTCATATGCATTTTCCTTTCATCACGTTCTTATTCTAGATCATATCAAAACTTTATCCTCGTATCTATTTCAATCTCACTCTAACATTATTGATCATAAAATCTAGCCCGAAAAGAAAATGAAGCTATGTTTTACCTCTTTTACATTCGATCATAAGTGCTACATCACACTTTGAATTCTTTTAGATAAGCACAATACTTTTTAGCTGAGCCATACATTAAAACTTTATTATTTTATAACTCAAACTTTGCATTTAAATAAGTGCTTAAATACCTTGATAAATCAATAAAACTTGATATAAAAATAGCATGAAACCATCCGGTTTTGGTATAATTAAGTTAGTCAAAAAAATATCCCCCGGAGGTTCATGCTATGGCTAAAAGTATAACACAAATAACTCAAAACGATAAGCAACTATCAAAATCTATCAAAAAAATTTTTTATAAAATTTCATATTTCCTCAGCTCTGAAAGCATCCAACGCCTACAAAAAGAAAGGTGTACCTGTGGTAGAAATTTTCCAATATCTGTTTTTGTTGATTTTTTCTAACAGAAGCATGTACATGAATATGCTTACAGGTAGAAACACGCCTTCTTTTGCAAAGGATACAGTGTATCGTTTCATGAAAATGATTCAGATTAACTGGATTCGATTCACAACACTTCTTTCAGCTCGAATCATCAAAGAAGCCATCGTCCCTTTGAACTCTGAAAATCGAGTAAATGTGCTTATCATTGATGATTCCCTTTTTGAACGTAACCGTTCAAAAAAAAGTTGAACTCCTTGCTAAAATCTATGATCACGCAAAACATAAATACGCATTCGGATTTCGAATGCTTACTTTAGGTTGGTCAGATGGGTGCACTTTCTTACCAATAAACAGCGTTCTTCTTTCCACGGAAAATAGTAAAAACCGAATGAATGAAGCAGTAGAAATGGATAAAAGAACTGTTGGTTACAAACGCAGAAAATTGTCCATGAAAAAAGGAACCCATGCAATGCTTACGCTTCTAGAAGCAGCGAAGAAAGCTGAAATTCCAGCAAAATACGTTCTTTTCGACAGTTGTTTTTCATCACCAAGTACACTCCACGCCGTAAAAAATATGGGCTATGATGTAATTGGTATGGTAAAGAAAACTCCAAAGATGTTCTTTCGATATAATGGCGAAGCCATGTCTCTAGCTTCCATCTATAACCAGAACAAAAAGAGACGTGGAAAATCAAGATATTTACTCTCGGTAACGATTGAAGTTGTAAAAGATGATGCAATCATTCCTGCTAAAGTAGTCTATGTCCGAAATCGAAACAAACGAAAAGAATACCTCTGCTTGATTTCTACAAACGTAAATTTAGACGAAAATGAGATCATTCGAATTTATGGAAAACGCTGGGATATAGAAGTTTTCTTCAAGGTATGCAAAAGCTATCTTAACCTAAGTAGAGAATGTAACTCCCTATCCTACGATGCAATGACTGCGCATACTGCGGTTGATTTTACACGATACATGATGCTTTCGCTAGAGAGCAGGGAATCCAGTGATACTCGGTCTCTAGGAGAGCTTTTTCTACATTTTTCTGATGAGATGGCGGATATCACATGGATAAAAGCGTTTCAAATGCTGCTACAGATGTTTAGAACGATACTTACAGATTATACTGAACTTTCAGATGAAAAAATAACGCAATTAGTAGATGCATTTATGGATACATTACCAGTTATGTTGAAAACGAAACTGCGAGCTGCATAAAGTAGAATCATTGACAACTAAATAGGTTCTAGATACTGATTTTTCAAGGTTCATAGCTACAATTTATGTGCGAAGTTTGAGTTACTAAATCCTTGACATTAACATAATCCAATTTCTCTTGAAGTTCCCTCTGGAGATAATGATCTAATCTTTCAAGAAAATTAGTCGTATTCCCGCTAAGACTGATATAGTATATTCTAATCACTTGCATTTTTCCCTCCTAATATGTATAGTTCCTATATACTGTATTTGATGATAAAAACAGACACTACATTACATATAGTGATTTAATTATATATCTTCCCTAATTAAAAAAAATGACCATGGTCAATTTTTTAGGAGATATAAAAGAATGCAAGGGAGAATAAAAATATGACAAAAATTGGCTGCGTTCATCGGGTTCCTCTTTTTAATAATCTTGCTTGCGATGAACAGAGTAAGGTTCAAGAATTGCTATATCATAAAACCTTTAAAAAGGGAGAAATTATTTTTTCTCCCGATGATCCAGAGCAGCTATCGATTATTTCAGCTGGTGCTATGAGAATCTATAAACTGAGTAAAACTGGTAAGGAACAGCTTATTCGTATTGTTAATGAGGGAGAATATGACGGAGAGAATTATCTCTTTGGTCTCTCAAATGATTCTCTTTATGGAGAGGCCATTAAAGAAACAAAAGTATGTATCCTATATAAGTCAGATTTCAATAAGTTAATCAATCTTTACCCACAATTAAGCTGCAAACTACTTCAATTAAATGCCTACAAATCTTTAGAGATTGAGAAGCAACTGCAACTACTGGCAATTGATTCAATAGAGGATCGTTTAGCTACCTACTTCAGTCAGCTCTCTCTCCCTTCAGAGGTAATGACTGAAGAGATCATTACGATACCAGTCTCACTGAAAGAACTAGCCAGCTATCTAGCTACCAGTCCTGAAACAATATCCCGTAAATTAAGAGCTTTTCAAGAAGAAGGATTAATAAATAGAAATGGAAAGAAAATTATACTATTTCGTTCTTTTTGGGATAAATTTGACTTTCTATAATTTTTATAAACTAAAGGATAGGTGTTACTTCTACCTATCCTTTAGTTTATTTCTTTGTTTCCTTATAAAATGGCAGTAATTCATCAAAACTTTTTAATAGATCATCAATTAACCGTTCTAATGAGTGGTCAGTCTCAATTGGAATATCCTGTTTAACCAAGACCTTACGAACCTCACCTGATTTGACCTGTTTTAGTAAATTCTTTCGATTTTCTTCTGTTGCATCCATTTTGAAACTTATACCATTTTTTTGTACAAAATAATACATAGCTCCAAAAGGAAGAAGATTCAAAACTTTATTTTGTTTTTCTAAACTGTTTTCAGACCTCCTTCTTTCTACAAAACTAACCTCAACGGAAATTCCAAAATTATCAGATTCCCCATAAAGACGAATAGCCAATGCTGAATCATCCAAATCATCGGAAGGCAATCGGAAATAACACCAAAAATGTGGACGACATAGCTGAGATTGATTCATCCATTGACTAACACGCTCTGCTTTAAATGGCTTTACCCTGTCTTCAAAAGATTTACTGATTAAACTGAATTCATCCCGGGCCTGTCGAGCTAGGTCCCTTAAATCCATCATATACTGGCGATAATTACCAGCCTTTTCCGGCTTAATATATTTTTCTCCTCGATAGGGTAGATATTCCTTTAATTTGTCAAACGACATTTTTCACCTCATAAATCAATCAAGCCATCTGCGTTAAGAATAATTATTCTTCTACCTGAACGTTTTATCAATCTATTATCCTCAAGAAATCTAAATTTTCTAGAAAGAGTTTCAGGGGTAGTCCCTATATATCGCGCGATATCAATCATCTTCATAGGTAAACTGAACCGATAATCGTTCGCTACTTTTGACAGATCTAAGAGATAGTTCGCCAAACGTTCCTCAACACGCTCCATAGATAAAATATGGGCCTGCTTCTCTACTTGAACCATCTTTTGCGCACTTAATTCAAATAATTTAAGAGCTATTTGTGGATTCCTAAGCATTACTTGATCAAAAGCTTGTTTACTTAATCTACAAATTTCAGTTGTTTCAAGAGTTTCACCAAAAAGAGATTCATTTTTAATACCGAACAACTGATTCTCACCCTCATAGCCACCTGGTTCAACGACCCGTAAAAGCTGTTCATCACCATTTGTAGACAGTTGGAATACTTTCATACTTCCGAGAGCCACGATGTCCAGATTTTCATCTCCTGGTCTAAAAACAATTTCATTTTTTTTAAATTGTTTGTGTTGTGCCAATCTATTAATTTTAATCTGTTCATCTTCTGACAGATAATTAAATAATGGTACAAGTGTCACACAAATATGTTGAATCATGGATAGCCTCTTTCTAATTGATAAAACTTATTCTTGAGATAATTCATCAAATTGTTTTAATAGCTGATAAGTTTTAGTAAATGTCTCACAAGCATCATCTGGAATTGTATAATCTTTTGTAAGAGCTCTTAGTTCTGAAAATTCATTTGATAGGTCCAAATTATTACCCCTAATTTTATGTTGAATTGTTTCATAAACTTTGCGAACATCAAAGACTTCTGGATGATTTTTCCCATGAGCTTTTGTAATAGCATTTGTATATAGATCAAGCATCTCATCGTTTGCTTCAAAAAAATGTCTTAACATTGTAACTTCCTCCTATTATTTTTCTGATGCTTTTAGGACATCATAGCCAATTGCTTGCACTGCCTTCACAATTTCATTAATGTTTGTCATACTAGCGTCAAAATTTACTTTTGCCTTACTGGCATTGAATAGAACTTTGACACTTTCATTATCGACACCTGTTACACTTTTAATGGCTCCCTCAATTTTTTGCATACATGTTGGACAAGCCAGTGTTTCAAGCTGTAGTATAGCTTTTTTCATCATCTTTACTTCCTTTCCTTATTATATCTTTAGTATAGTACGATATTTAGAATAAAAAATTGATTTCTATCAAGAATTTCTATTTTCTTTTATATTTTAAAAGCCTCATAGCATTCAAAATAACTACGAGAATGCTACCTTCATGAACAAACATGCCAATTGCCATATTCATCCACGAACTTGAGAGAACGCTGATAAGAAGAACTACTACGACTAGCAATGCAATGAAGATATTTTCAATCATATTACGTCGTGTGGTTTTAGCCAATCCAATCGCATGAGGGATTCTGTGAAAATCCGAATTTATCAAAACAACATTTGAAGTTTCAATAGCAACATCTGTACCGTTTCCCATGGCAATTCCAATATCTGCTAAGGCCAACGATGGGCTATCATTAATACCATCTCCGACAAATGCTACTATTTCTCCACTTGCCTGACGTTTTCTCACAAATTCTGCCTTGTCTTCTGGTAGTAGATGACCATAAGCCTCGGTTAAGCCTAACTGATTAGTAACTAAATCAACTGTGCCTTGATTATCTCCAGATAATAGAATGAGATTTTTTACTCCCATATTCTTAAGCGTCTCTAAATCCTCCTTGACTCCTTGTCTAATCTGGTCGCGAATCCCTACAACAAGAGCTATTTGTCCATCAATAGCAGTTAGGACAATTGAATTCCCTTCTGCTTCCATCCCTGCTATGTCGGTCTTCATCTGGTTAGTGAAAGGAATATTATATTGATTCATCAAATAAGAGTTCCCAACGAGAACTTGGTGATTTTGAATACGAGCAACAACTCCCCCACCTTGAACGACCTCTGTTGAGTCAATCACCTCTACTACAGAACCTGAGTAATGGTTCACAATTGCTTTCGCGAGCGGATGATCTGATTCTCTCTCAACACTAGCCAGTAAGCTCTCAGCAAGACTCCTATCACTGCTATAATAGATTGTCTGTGCAACCTGAGGGCTACCATAAGTTAATGTTCCTGTTTTATCAAATAACATTGTATCAACTTTACTAAAGTTTGTAATGACATCACTACCCTTAAATAAAATACCATGTCGTGCGCCATTTCCAATCCCTGACACATTTGAAACTGGTACGCCAATAACCAGTGCACCAGGACATCCAAGAACCAAAATAGTAACGGCTAACTCAATATTGCGGCTAATAAGCCAAACAATAATCGCTAACACTAAAACTGAAGGAGTATAGTATTTTGAAAATTTGTCAATAAATCTCTCAGCTTTTGACTTGCTGTCCTGTGCTTCTTCTACTAATTCAATAATTTTCCCAAAAGTTGTATCTTCCCCAATCTTCTCAGTACGTATTTGTATAGTGCCATTTTCGAGAATGGTGCCAGCAAAAACTTTATCTCTTAAACCTTTAGAGACTGGAATAGATTCGCCCGTAATACTTGCTTCATTTGCAGTACCAGAGCCAAATATCACTTCACCGTCAACTGGGATCTTTCCACCAGTTTTTACTAAAAGAATATCTTCTTCATTAACTTCTTCAACTGACACCTCTTCAAAGTCACCATTGTGTAGTTTACGAAAAGTAGTCTCTGGTACCATCTCCACGAGATTCTTAATCGCAGAACGTGTCTTGGCTAATGTTCTTTGTTCTAAGTATGCACCAAATAAGAAGAGAAAAGCTACAATAGCTGATTCTTCAAACTCTTTAATAACGAAGGCCCCTAAAATAGCAAGAGTTACTAAGAGATCTATGCTAATTACCTTAATTCTAAGAGCTTGATAGGCTTGAACAAAAATTGGTAAACCGCCAACTAATGAAGCTATAAACAGTAGATAAGCTGAGCCCTGCTCACTACTAAAAACCCATTTGGATGAAAAAGCAAGTATAATAAGAACACCAGTTATTGCTGTCAACCAATTCCGATAATGTGATAACCATTTTTGCATAATTTCTACCTCCTTTATTATATCCAGTATAACCGAGCATAGAAATATAATAATTGATTTATATCAAGTTTTATTGATTTATCAAGGTATTTAAGCACTTATTTAAGTGCGAAATTTGAGTTTCAATATAAGAAATACGGACTTTCATGAGCTATTGCCTAATCTCAAAAAAGCCCGTAAATACGCTACTTTTCGCTATTTATTTCTCTTTCCTAGACATCAAGCAGACCGTCTCCACATGGAACGACACGACTGCATGAATGTCAAATCGAGTAAGTCGTCTATGGAAACATATCCATAAACCATTTAACGTTATTAACGTTAAATGGTGATAGTTCCATTTTCCAATTCTTCCTCGTTATATGACATTTGAAGTTCTTTTCTAAAGAAATTGTACTCTTTAACTATTCTCATCACAATTTCCTTTATTAACCTAAACTCCTCATTGTCTGCAATCTCTATATCCACACCTAAATTAGTAACTAAACGATAAGAAACAGCAAGTTTCAGCAACTCTGGCGTAGCGAGATGACCATTGCTAATTATGTACTCACATATTTTTTTCTGATCAAACTCTGAAATCTCAGTTTCTGTAAGCGTCTCCTGGTGCGTCGTTTTACCAATCTCATAAGTAGTTTTCACAGTTCTTGTAGGAGAAATCTTAACAAATGGGTATTCATCAAAGATCAATTCGCGACCCTCTGTCAATTTTATAATATGCTTAGTGTACTCCGATTGAGAGACTATAGCATAAAGAAAACTATACAGCCCATCGTACTGCTTGTAATAAAAATCATACTTAAATTCAAGGTCCTTAGAAAAACTTGCAATCTCATGACGAAATACTTACTGAACTTCCTCTGTCCTTCTTGTAATTTCCTTAACATCTTCCTTAGTCGCTAGGTTTTCACCCTTTTTCTACATATAAGATGGTAAATAATTTTTTGTAAATAGTCCTAGTAAAAATACTGCAATAATACTCGCAATCTCTACTATTAGCAGCAACCAATCCATCCTTTAATCCTCCTATCAATCCGCTAAACAATTACCCATATATCACAATCTTATCCTTTGCAAATTCATCAAAAGTACGGTTCACTTCATCGTAAACTTCCTTCAATTCTTCGTTAATCTTACCGGACACGTATGCGTCTCGTAATTCAGGCTTTTCAATAAGAACCCACTTCAACTGAGAATATGAGTATTTCGCAAAAGCAATCCACTGAGGATAATTAATTGCCATTGGATTCTTTGTAAAATATACCTTTCCAGTGTTTATAGCAGTTGCAGCTGAATGCCCTATAAAAAGCATCGTTGCAAGTTTTGGATGCTTTTCACGATTAAGAGAAAATGGAATGGATTCCTTTATAGTGTTTCCTTCCTTAATTTGCTTAATTCCATAGCCCACTCTGATAACAACTTCAGTGATCATTACAGGAATAGACATCGAGCAAAAATGAATAAAGTCATAACCTTCAAAATACATTCCTTGCACAATCTCTGCAATTGTCTGCTCCTCTTCAGCGATGCTACCGAACTGCAATAAATTAAATAATGCCATCATTGGAGCTGGAAGCCCCATCGACGTTGTTATATCTGATTTGAAATGAATTATCTGTTTTGCAATAGCGGCAAAAACATCAGACTCTTTTCTATCAGCATAATTTTCCATCGCCTGTGACACTATTTTCCCTGTTTTATCAATTGTTGTCATTCTTCCGGTAAGAATGTCCATAACACCAAACAGCAGGCCTAACAATGGATCATGCCCAAGTGATAATAGTCGATGATAGTATGCGGATAATCCCTGAACATATTCCGTTGTGTTTCTATTATCCTGTGCATCGTAAGGGACTTTACTCACCTTAGAATTTGCAAGTTTTTCCATTTCATCTTCTGGAAACTTTTTATCAAACCAATCTCTTACATAATTAGATAATGGTCCGCCTTTTAAGCCATCTGGTGTTTTTTGTGGAATTCCCACAAGAAGCAAATCTATCACCCCGCTCAAAATTCCTGCAGACGCGCAAATTGCCACATCATATTTATCCAGATTGTGTAACTGATTGAATTCGGCGTTAAGTTGCAGTATCTCTTGACGATTTCTTTTTAACTCTTCTTCCGTAAATAATGATTCTAGGTTATTTCCTGTTCCTACATTTAGAACCGCTTCTGCAAGCAAATCTTCCCATGATGGAACAGCAATGACTCTTTTTGCTTCAGTTACAGTCGGAACTACAGGCATTTCTGTATGTCCTAGCATTCTTAACAAATCTTCACTCTCCTGAATCCTTCTATCAATTTCATATGTAGAAGGCAGTTCATTCTTGATTGCATTTAACTCATTGGACTGAAATTTAAGAACATCATTGATTTCCTGTTCTGTTTTTGAATATTTATATCTGCTCATTCTTTCGCCTTCTTTTTCTCAAGTTCTCTAATTTGAGCTTTGAGCTCCTGATTTTCTTCATCCAATTTTAACAGTTTCTTTTTTAATTCAGCATCATACGCCAATAGCCTATCTTGCCTTTCTTTGCTAAGGTCTGTACGCTCCTTTAGTTCTTTCGCAATTGCCTGTTCCTTGGCTAATGCCTCTTTATATAACGCTTCCTTTTCTGCCGACTTCTTCTTCAATTTTCCTATTTCATACGTCAATGCAATCGCTGATGGAATAGCAAGAGCCACGCCTTTTTGAAAGTCCTTATTTTTAACTGTTTTCAAAACTCCAGTTCCTACCTTTTTTAGGATTGGAGTTATCTGATTCAAATCAATTTTCCCCATACATGGTCCTCCCAAATTATGCAACGCCTAAATCCTTATGTAAGTCCTCAATAGCTCTTTGAAGCAGAATATTCAAACTCTTCAAATAGTCTAAACGCTCTTTATCTGCATCAGTTTCTTCCTTCAATGCCTTAATAATTGCATCGTGCTTATTTAATGCTTCCTTATACAGACGTTCTTTCTCTTGACGAAGCTGTTTATGTTTAAGATGTGATGCAACACCTACCCCAATACCACCTAACACGGCCACTGGAACTGCAAGCACAAATACACCTGCTACCATTCCACCACCGACAATACTGCCAGCTGCTGCCAATCCCGAAGTAATACCTGCAGCAGATAAGCCAACAACTGATCCTAATCCATATAAAGCAGCAAATGATCCTACACCACCAATACCAGCCCCAAGCGCACCTGCAAGTACTTCCGGAATTGCACTTTCTCGAATCGTTCTTTTTTTATCATTAAGTGCCGCTGCTGCCTCATTTACAACATTCACCACAGATTGAAGAGCTTCAACACTCTGAAAAGTCATATCTTTCTTTCTAGTAATATAGCCATCTACTTCTTTTGCCATTGCTTATCACCCTTCTTTCTGCTCGTAGCTTTTACAGCTTTTCCTAACCATCCACCAATTATCGCACCAGCAAGAGGTACACCTGCTACCGGTAATGCTGCAGCTCCGGCGGCAACAGCCGCAATAGCGCCTACTGCACCAGCTGCTTTCATCCACTCTTTTGACACATTTTCTCTAGTTGAGGTTCCAGCTAAAATAGATGGTGACATCATGTTAGCTTTCTCTAATAACGATTCGTAATCTTCCTTTGAGTAATTTTCAGGATGATCAATCAGCATATCCAAAAGTGCTCTTAACATTTGTGTTTCATCTGGATGTTTTACCATCTCAGCTTCAATCACACTTCTCATCGCAATATACTGTGTCTTTGTAAGTTTATTTCTACCGCTTTCGATATTATTTATCGTTTGACGGGTTACACCAATTTGATCTCCAAATTCCTCTGCAGTCCATCCTACGGTTCTACGAATCAACAATAAGTTATCTTGCATTCTCTGAATTTCTTCCATTGATGTATCCTCCTTATGAAAATATAATATACCTCGACAAATTTATTGTCAATGTATCAAATGTTAACAACACAAAAAAGCAGAGGAACTGATCCTCTGCTGTATTTCGTCATGTTATCTCTGGATATCTATCTCCACCTTTGCCTTAAAACAAACCGTGAAATGATCTTCATATATCTTAATCTGATCAATGTACTTTCGTACCATCAGCTCATCGTATTCTGCCAGTTCTGTTACCTTCTTCTTTACTCCTTCGGTCTCAGCTCTCTTTACTAGAAGCTCCTGCTTTTTATTCCTCAGGATGTCAATCTCATCCGCTAGGAGTCCGTAGTCCTTCTTTGCATGCGCCAGATTTACCAGTTCCTTCTGCTTCTCAAGCATGATGGCATTCAGCTTTTCCATTTCACCGGAATTATCATCCACCATAGCAATCTCAATGTTTTCCTTTAATGTTTGTATCATTGAATCCTGGCAATGCACTAGTTGGTTGATTGCATTAACAGTTGCCTGCTGCAACTCTTCTTCCGTTACTGTTGGAGCATCACATGCCTTTGGTCCTTGTTCCACTCTTGTGCAGCAACGCCATACCGTGGACTTCTTGCCTCGGTTGTTCCAGGCGATTCTTCGATAAATGTCACTACACTTGGTGCAGGTGCAAATGCAGGAAAGGGCATATTTGCTGGAATAAACACGCTTCCTTTTACCCTCGATGCCGCTTGTCATATTTACGCGTCTTACCATTTCCTCCTGCACCTGCATGTACACGTCTCTGGGAATAATGGCCTCCTGGCTATCTTTTACGTAGTATTGTGGAACTGTACCATCGTTCTTAATTCGGGTTTTCTCAATGAAGTCCGTTGTTATAGTTTTCTGTAAAAGGGCATCGCCCATGTATTTCTCATTTCGAAGGATTCCCTGAACCGTGCTAAGGTGCCATTTATATCGTTTGCCGCCGGTCTTAATTCGATCCCGTTCCAAACCTTCTGCAATATCTCTGAAGCTTGCACCTTCCAGATATTCTCGATAAATGCGGCGGACCACCTTTGCCTCTTCTTCATCAATAATTAGATTTCCTTCTTCATCCTTCGTATACCCCAGAAAATGTTCGTGGTTGATCTGCACTTTTCCTTCTTGGTAACGGAACTGTAATCCTAGCTTCACGTTTTGCGAAAGCGATGCCGATTCCTGTTGGGCCAAAGAAGCCATAATCGTAAGAAGAAGCTCACCACTTGCTTCAAGAGTGTTAATATTCTCCTTCTCGAATATGATTGCTATGTTCTTCTCCTTAAGCTGCCTCACATACTTCAGGCAATCAATCGTATTTCTTGCAAATCGGCTGATGGATTTTGTAATCACCATATCGATTTTCCCGGCCATGCAATCTTCAATCATTCCATTGAAGCCTTCACGCTTCTTGGTGTTAGTTCCAGAAATACCATCATCGGTATAAATGCCTGCAAGCTCCCATTCCTTATTTCTTTCAATATATTCTGTGTAATGGTTCACCTGCATTTCGTAACTTCCAGCCTGCTCATCGCTGTCAGTACTAACTCGACAGTACGCTGCGACTCTATGCTTTGGCTTCTCTTCTTTTATAATTCGATTCCCTGCGCGTCGTCTGGCAGGTATCAATGTAACATTCTCATTCATTGTGTTCCTCCTCGATCATGCTGTAAGCATATTCTGCTTGCTTATAAGGATCGGTGTAATTTTCTTCTACCTTGCCCAGCTTGTAGTCCTTGAGTTCCAATTCCGGCGGTGCTTCATATTCTCTTATGCGATTCTGGCTTCTGGCATTGCTGCCTCGAAGCTCCTGCACCTTTTCGAATATCTCTTCATCCACAATCTGCGGATAATAATCTGTTCCAAGGTAAACCTTATTCCTCAACAACCTTCCAATTACCGAATGTGTCTTATCGATTCCAACCTTCATCGCTGCTGCTCTCATGGAGCCGCTTTCCAGGTATTCCTCAAAAAGCTGTCTGATTTTCTCTGCTATCGGCTCATCGATAACCGCCTGCACATTTATGATTTTGTAACCATATGGTGTGTGCGTCATTCTTCCACCAGCCTTTCTGTAAGGTGCAAGCCACATTTCAGATTGAACACAATCTCTTCTCTGGACATCACTGTGATGGTGTCCACGTATTCCATGAACATGTCATCATCGAAGCTTTCAATTTTGCTTTTCTTTGATGCAAACCGCAGCAGCTTCTTGGCTTCCTCCAGGTGTGTCAAATCTCCATTGATGCTTTTAGAAATAAGCTCCTTATCTTTTGCAAGCTCGTCCGCTTCCAACACCAGCTGGTTCTTTTCCATATGGAATATTTCAGGTTCCAGATATCCTGCGCTCATAAGATTTACCAGCACCGTCTGCTGTTCCATGTTTTTTTCGATTGCCTCTTCCGGAACAATCACCATCTTTCCATCCACATTGTCATAACCAAATGGCGGATAGCCAATTATGAAGGTTCCATTCTGATACCTTTTTGTAATGGACCATTTTTCGTTTTCTGAAATGGACCTAGATTCACTCTCTGCAATGGAACTTAAAATGGAAAGCATAAGTTCTGAACACATGTGCTCTGTGTCGATATTCTCCTTCTCGAAATAAAGGAAAATATTTAAGGAAGCCAGTCGTCTTACCATCTCCAGACAGTCAGTTGTGTTTCTGGAAAAGCGGCTAATGGATTTGGTAATCACTCGATCAATCTTTCCATCTTCGCAATCTTTCAATAAGGAAAGCAGTCCCTCTCTCTTTTCCACCTTTGTTCCGCTGATACCTTCATCATAATAAAGGCCTGCATACTCCCATTCCGAATTCGCATTAATGAAATTATCGTAATGCTCCTTTTGTGTTTCCAGGCTTAGTAACTGCTCATCGGATTTGGTTGATACTCTGGCATAAGCCGCAACACGGACTTTCTTGTTTACTGCAAGGCTTGGTGTAGCTTCTATTTTTGTTATCCTTGCCATCGTCTCACCTCCTGTTTTTGTCAGTACTATATATCACTCTAACGGCTGTATATA
The DNA here is from genome assembly GCF_052121255.1 of Faecalicoccus sp. LCP19S3_E2. Taxonomy (NCBI): domain Bacteria; kingdom Bacillati; phylum Bacillota; class Erysipelotrichia; order Erysipelotrichales; family Erysipelotrichaceae; genus Faecalicoccus; species Faecalicoccus sp. LCP19S3_E2. Next base: position 14,783 of record NZ_JBQKEP010000004.1, read on the forward strand.
GCCAGTTATTTCTGCATCAAATCGCCATAAAACGGGTAGAATTTTTCCCGATTCAATGTGCTTATTCTGTCGTATTCGTCAATGGAAATAAGGCCCTGATCCATCAGACTCTTTGTCAATTTTTGTGCCATCTCGTATTCAAAATCCTTCTGCATAGCATCAAGTGTCATTCTACGTGGTGCCACATCAACAGCAACCGGGGTGTTCTTTGTCACTTCCATTAGTACGCACCTCCAAATCGGTCTTCGATATAGCAGCTGTGGCTACAATACTTACGTTCCTTATTTCCATAAGAAGTGAACTTCTTCCCACAGCAAACGCAAGTACATTCATAGTTGGCTTTCTTCTGCACCAGATCCATGTGAGAATTCCACCATAGATTTCTGCACTTATCGGAACAGAAGCGTTTCTGTTTTCTTTCTGGATTCTGCTTTACCGGTGCGCCACAATGTTCGCAAGGAATAATAACTGCTGGCCCATCCGCCTCATATGCTTTCACGCCACCAAGCCCATGTCGCTTGCAATATGTCTTTATGCTATTGATAGAAAGATCCATTTTCTTTGAGATTTCTGTATAACTCATTCCCTGTTCGCGGTATTCTGCAATCTGGTTCTTTTGTTTGTCTGTCATTGTCTGTACCTCCTTAATCGTTAGAAGGCTTTTGTTATCCTTCTAACTTCCTAAGGGGAATTGGCCACCCAGATTCCGGCCCATTTCATAAAATTTCAAAAAAAATATGTCAGGCCCGAATCGCTTCCTTATATAAGCGAAACAGCCTGACATTTTTATTTTCACAAAACCCGGAATTTCATCTCGCACTTTCCCTTAGGTAGTTAGAAGGGCATGAGGCACCGGTCAAAAAGAAAATTTAAAAAGTTTTCAAAAAATCCGGAATCCACTCCTTCGAATCCCCTTAGGAAGTTAGAAAGGCAGAAAGCCAATCGGAAAGCGAGGTTAAGAAGATGACAAACACAAGAGATTCTGCCAGTCATATTGATATGCAGTTGATGAAGAGCTTATTGACACGCTCATTGCCATCAGCGTCGTAACAAAAAGACTGGCAGCCAAACTAAGACAATCTACTGAAAATCAAAGAGAAAGTGAGGAACCTGAAAATGAGTAAGATGTCGAATTTAGATCTTGTCCTTGATGAGATGATCACCGCTGGACAGAAAATGATTGATGCAGCTACTGCATTAAAAGAAATGTTCTCAGAAATTGCTCCTGAAATGAGCAAGGTTGAAACAAAAGCCAAAAAGAAAGAAGCACCCGCACAGGAAGCTGAAGTTAAGAAATACTCCTTCCAGGAAGTGCGCGGAATCATGGCTTCACTCGCTGGTAAAGGAAAGAAAGCTGAAGCAAAGGCCCTCCTAACAAAATATGGTGCTAGTCGCCTGAGTGATGTGAAAGAGGAAGATTATCCTGCTTTAGTGGCTGTGGCCGAGGTAATTGCCAATGGCTAAATACGCATTCCTCTCCGCATCAGCTTCGCATCGATGGATCAACTGTCCACCATCCGCCAAGCTCTGTGAAGGAATCAAAGATGAATCCTCTCCTTATGCACAGGAAGGAACCGACTGCCATGAACTCTGTGCTTACCTTGTGGAGAAAGCTCTCGGTCGTGATGTAACTGATCCAACAGAAAGCCTCTCCTACTACAGTGGTGAAATGCAAAATTGTGCGGAAGAATATAGAGATTACGTTCTCGAACAGTATGAACGTTCCAAGAATTTCTGCAGTGATCCTATGTTGTTCATTGAACAGAGACTCGACTTCTCTCGCTGGGTTGAGAACGGATTCGGAACCGGTGATTGCGTCATTATTGCTGACGAAGTTCTCCACATTATTGATTACAAGCATGGTCTTGGAGTCCTTGTGGAATCCGAAGGTAACAGTCAGATGATGTGCTATGCGCTTGGTGCTCTGGAAGCATTCGATGACTTGTATGATATCAGCACTATCGAAATGACAATCTTCCAGCCACGAAGAGAAAACGTATCTACCAGCTCCATCAGCAAAGATGATCTTCTTAAATGGGCTGAGGATGTATTGAAACCTACCGCTGCCCTCGCTTATGAAGGCAAAGGTGAATTTAAGGCTGGTGACCACTGCCAGTTCTGCAAAGTAAAAGCTACTTGTAGAAAGCGCGCAGAAACCAACTTGGAACTTGCAAGGTACGATTTTGAGATGCCTGCTACCCTTGATGATTTCGAGATTGCAGCAATTCTTCCACGAATCGACCAGCTGATTTCCTGGGGAAATGACATCAAAGATTACGCACTGACACAAGCACAATCTGGAACCCACTATGATGGTTTCAAAATCGTAGAAGGCAGAAGCAACCGTAAATACACAGACGAAGATGCTGTTGCTTCAAAAGTCACTGACGCCGGATACGAGCCTTACGAAAAGAAGTTACTTGGCATTACAGCCATGAGCTCACTTCTTGGCAAAAAGAAGTTTGAAGAACTATTAGGTGACTTGGTATACAAGCCGCCAGGCAAACCAGCTCTTGTTCCTGAGTCTGATAAAAGACCAGCAATGAACACTGCAGCAGATGATTTTAATGACAATTAACAGGAGGAAAATATTATGTCTAAGATCGCAAACCCTACAAAAGTAATCACAGGAGTAAACACAAGATGGTCATACGCTAACGTGTGGGACCCTAAGTCAATCAATGGAGGCGCACCAAAGTACAGCGTTTCTCTTATCATTCCAAAGTCAGATACCGTAACCGTAAACAAGATTAAAGCCGCAATCCAGGCAGCCTACGAGGAAGGTGAATCCAAGCTTAAGGGAACCGCTAAGGTTTGTCCTGCACTTGATGTTATCAAGACTCCTCTTCGTGACGGAGACAAGGAGCGTCCTGGTGATGAAGCTTACAAGGACAGCTACTTCATCAACGCCAACTCTGCTACTGCCCCTGGTATTGTAGATGCAGATCGTCAGCAGATCATTGATCGTTCAGAAGTTTACAGCGGCGTGTACGGCCGTGCTTCCATTAACCTGTACGCTTTCAATTCCAACGGTAACCGTGGAATCGCCTGTGGACTTAACAACCTTCAGAAGATTCGTGATGGTGAGCCTCTTGGCGGTAAGTCTAGAGCTGAGGATGATTTCGCTACAGAAGAGGATGACGATTTCTTAAGCTAATCTGCAACACAATAAATTCGGCTGGCAGCGGAATAACTGCTGCCAGTCATCTTAGAAAAATGAGGTGAAATATAATGACAACTTATCAAGAATTAATGTTATCGGTTTGCTTTGGCACCACAATGGGATACCTTCTCGCTGGTCTTGGAATGATTATCTATGAAGGTATTTGCTTTATCAAAAAGAAAGTCAAAGCATATAAGGAAAAGAAAACTCAGCAGAACGCTGATGACAATGAAAGGACAGGTGACAATCAATGAATATGGAATTGCTTAATCAATTCATGAACGATGCTGTAAATTTCACTTTTACTGCTATCGTACTTGCATTAACACTTTTTGCACTAGCCGCAATCTGGAAGTGGCTGATCGGAGTATCGATTCGCTTCGTACATTGGCTTTGCCAAGGGCTAGTAAGGAAAAAGAAGAAGAATTCTTCCGATAGCAAAATTTAACATGTGGGCGGCAGTACATATCGTGCTGCTGCCTATTTTTATAAAGGAGTAAACACATGGAAAATATAAAAGAAATGTCCATCGACTTAGAAACTTACAGCGATGTTGATATAAAAAAATCCGGCGTATACAAATATGCCGAATCTGAGAGTTTTGAAATACTATTATTTGCGGTCTCCATCAATGGCGGTGATGTCATCGTATATGATCTAGCCTATGGCGATGTTCTTCCTGATGAGATTCTGGATGCTATTGTCAGCAATGACATAATCAAATGGGCCTTCAACGCTTCCTTCGAGCGCATCTGCCTCTCCTACTGGATGAAGCGTAACTATCCTGACCGCTTCTGCAGTTACAGCATTCCTGAGGACACCGTTGGCAATTACCTCGATCCTGCTTCATGGCGCTGCACAATGATTTGGAGTGCCTACATGGGGCTTCCACTTTCACTTGAAGGTGTCGGTTCTGTACTTGGCCTTAAGGACCAGAAAATGAAAGAAGGTAAAGATCTCATCCGCTACTTCTGTGTTCCATGCAAACCTACCAAATCCAATGCTGGCAGGAGCAGAAATCTTCCAATGCATGCACCAGAGAAATGGACTGTTTTTAAGTCATACAATAAGCGTGACGTTGAAGTCGAAATGGGCATCAAAGACAAACTCCATAAGTTTCCTGTGCCGGACTTCGTATGGGATGAATATCACCTTGACCAGGAAATCAATGACCGAGGTATCCTTGTTGACCTGCAAATGGTAAACAACGCTATTACCTTTGACGAACGTTCCAAAGCAACTATCGCAGATGAGATGCGCGGCCTTACGGGTATCGATAATCCAAACAGTGTGTCACAGATGAAATCCTGGTTATCTGATCAGGGGATTGAAGCAGAATCACTTGGTAAGAAGGCCATTGCTGAAATGATCAAAGATGCTCTGGAAGCTTTAGCACAGGTCCTCTCCCTTCGTCAGCAACTTGCAAAGAGCTCTGTAAAAAAATATCAGGCCATGCAAAATGCTGCCTGCAATGATCATCGTACTAGAGGTATGTTCCAATTCTACGGTGCCAATCGTACCGGTCGCTGGGCAGGCCGCTTGATCCAGTTACAGAACCTTCCTCAAAACCACATGGATGATCTGGACTCTGCAAGAGAACTTGTCCGCATTGGCGATTATGATTCCTTGTCTATGTTATATGATGATATCCCAGATACCCTTTCCCAACTTATCCGCACTGCCTTCATTGCAAAGCCTGGATACAAATTCTATGTAGCTGACTTTAGTGCAATCGAAGCTCGTGTTATTGCTCACCTTGCAGGAGAATCATGGCGTGCAGAGGTATTCAAAAATGGTGGTGACATTTACTGTGCGAGTGCCAGTCAGATGTTCCATGTACCGGTTGAGAAACATGGCATCAACGGTCACCTTCGTCAAAAAGGTAAGATTGCGGAGCTGGCTCTTGGCTACGGCGGCAGTGTCGGTGCACTGAAGGCAATGGGTGCCCTGGAAATGGGCTTACCGAAGATGAGCTCCAACCGCTGGTAGACGCCTGGAGACAGTCCAATCCAAATATCGTAGCTCTCTGGTGGGACTTCGATACAGCCATCAAAAATGCAATCAAGATGCATTGCAGCACTGCCTCACACGGTATCAAGTTCACAAGGCGCAGTGGCATGTTATTCATTACTCTTCCATCCGGCAGAAAACTCACTTACGTCAAACCACGTATTGGCGAGAATAAATTCGGTGGTGAATCTGTAACCTACGAAGGTATCGGAGCCACTAAAAAGTGGGAACGCCTGGAAAGCTACGGACCTAAATTTGTCGAGAATGTAGTACAAGCCATCTCCAGAGACCTTCTGATGAATGCTATGAAAACACTCTCCCACTGCTTTATCTGCGGTCATGTCCATGATGAACTTATTATTGAATGTTCCGAAAAGATATCACTGGAAGCGCTCTGTACGCAGATGGCACGAACACCAGACTGGATGCCGGACATCCTTCTTCGCGCCGATGGCTACGTTACAGAATTTTATAAAAAAGACTAACGAAAATGGCAGTTCTGATCATAGCGACCGATACTGCCATTATGCTTTATTTATTCAATTCTGCTACCATTCTTTTAAGGATTTCATCAACCTGACCGGCGCGTTATCTGTGCTCGAAGGAGCCATTACTAAAATGATCTTCTCTTAGAATCGCAGTAAGCAATGCAGTACATAATTCATAATCTGCATTTTTTACTCGCTGCAATTCTTCATTACAATTGATCGGTTCCGTTGTCATGTAATCCGCATAGTTACCCTTAAGGTCACCCATATCTTCAAGCATACTATAATAAGTTCTTTCTCTTCCTGGATGATCAATGACACCCTGAATCATCTGTGCTTTTTCTTTATTTGTCATTGTTCCTCCTCTATATCGTTTTCTCAATACCATCAAAATGCGCTGCTGCAATTTCATCTAACTGCTTAGCAATCTCGTCAAATGGTTTATTCAAGTCTAACGTTTTAACACTAATCTGATTACCATGCATTTGATATACATTATCCGGTTGAATCAAAGCGTCCGTTCTTGCATACAGCAGCATTCCGGAAACCTTGTTATCCTCATCTCCAAATTGATATTCACGATTTTTTACATAAGTAAATATCTGATACAGATTATTTGAATGCAAAGTATGTTTATCAAACTGAACCTGTGTTGTATTAGTATAATACTTGGCATCAATAATCAATACTGTATTTTCTTTTTGAAGGTGAATATCGCTCTGCATTACTGGAAGCATATCTCCAATTCCATCATCTAAAGCCCACGGTATCTGTGAAGCACTGACGGTTAATTTCGGATAATGCTTTTTATAATATTCGAGAATGAACTTCTCATACAAACGGCACATTCTCTGCTCATCAAGAAAATCCATCAGCTTTGTAGTTCCATCCGTATTTGTTTGGAGCAAACCTTTCACTACCAAATAACATATAGAAATCAGCATCTGATAGGATTGATTGTTCCTGTTATATTGCAAATTCCAGTTCACAGAGTACAAGTCAATCGGTGTTACATCTGCAAAAAATACCATTAGCTTGCGGAGTTCCTTTTTTCTACTTTTTGCAATATCTGCTTTTAGAAGAAGTTCCACTGTTGATTTGATAATCCGATTCATTGTACTATTAACAGAAAAATCATCGTATGTACAAATCAGCTTTTTTCTAAGCATACTTTGTGTTTTTATCGACTCCGCAATATCAATTTTGCCTCGAAGCGATGACAAATCTTCAGTTTGAGAAATGTACTCTTTTCCGAGTCCACGTTTTAGCTCGACAGCAATACCTTTTGTCAATATTGCTGCCATCAGCTCTGCAGTATTATTAAATTCTTCAGTAGCTATTCTTTTGTATCCCTGTTCATTCAGAACTTTGAAGGCATACGACAGCATATAATAGACATTTTGAACCGGTATCACTTAATCGCACTCCTTAAATTACTGCTCCAATCTTTCACCTTTGTAGGCTCATCAAACCAATATTCCTTCAAAAGCGGAATCAGCTCATACTCAACAATTCCAGACAATACTTGGTCATCAATCGTGTCCGGTAGCAGATTGCAGAAATAGCTATGTCCTATACAGAAGCCATCGCCTAATGATTCATCATTAGATATCACATTATTCAGACTCTCCACACAGGCAATCAGTTTATCAAATTTCTCATTTTCTAAGCTCATTCTATATTCTCTGAATCCATCCGTTGTAAAGCCCGGCTTGATTTCAAAGAAAGCAAATCTTCTTCTGAGCGCATAATCCAACATAGCCAAGCTACGGTCGGCTGTATTCATCATTCCAATGATATATATATTCTTAGGTACAGAGAACTTCTCATCAGAATATAGAAGCTGTAACGAAACGCCTCTTTTGTCATTTTCAATAAGCATAAACAGCTCACCGAATATTTTACTTAAGTTACCTCTGTTGATTTCATCAATGATAAAGAAGTAATCATTATCTCCATCGATTTCAGCCTTCTTACAGAAGTTATAGAAAGCACCTCGCTTCAGTTCGAATCCATCCGTCGAAGGTCTAAATCCCATGATGAAGTCTTCATACGAATAGCTTTGATGGAACTGAACCATCATAACTCTTTCTACATCTTTTACTCCCATCATAGAAAATGCGATTCTCTTGGCAGCAAAAGTCTTACCAACACCGGGAGCACCCTGAAGGATAATGTTTTTCTTTATACGAAGGATTCCAGAAAGCTTTTCATATTCCTCTTCAGGCATAAAGACTTCAGACAGGAAATCTTCCTTTGTGTATGATGGATATGTTTTCTCCACATCTTCAGCATCTTCTTCTGTTTCATCTTCAAATAAAGAATTGAGCTTTTCTACATAATCAGTGTATGAAGTAATATCTGTTAAAGTTTTCATTACAGCCTGACCTGGATGTGGCCATTCTCCATTATGAGTCCAGTCTACCTGACGGATATTTTTATATTCATCGTCTCTAGTATCATCATATTCATAATCGGACATAACGACACCACGTCCAATGATTTGATGCATTCCTTTCTTAACAAAAACAATGTCACCAATTTTCATTTCATTTGCGAATTGCCATGTTGCATGAGCTGCATTTTTATAAGAAAGACTTTCATCAATTACTTCTCTCATTTTGATCTTCATTGCATCTTTACTATCAAATGTACTCAGATCTCCAATTTCTCCCCAACCGATGGCCATTATTCCTGATGTATAAAACTCATCCCACATGCAGGAACCTTCTCCAGGAGCGTAAAGCCAATATCTAACAGTATGAACATCTTCATCTGCAAGTGCGACAATATTCTTTCCCTGTTTACTTGGGCTCGAAGAGAGAACATTCTTGAATATATCTGAAGCCATTTCACTAGTCATATCAACAGATTTTCCAGCCTCAGTTAATGTCCATATTCCATAAACACTTTTGTCAATATAGCCTGCATTCACAAGATAATTTCGTGCAAATGCAACTTCATTCTCAAATTTATTGACGTTGTTCTTCCCTCTTGTTTCGTTGATTTCATCTTCTGATAATTGCTCATTCTCAATAATTTTTGCTCGTGCTTCAGCAGGAGTTCCAGAGCCACCCAGATCACGCAATGCTTGAATCAATGGCGCAAACCAACGCAAGAATGCCGCCTTGGAGGATTTTTTCCCTTTTACCTCAGCTTTTTCTTGATTAACTTGTTCCGATACAATCCATGCTCTATATGACAGTTCTGGATAATTTTTATATTCATAATTACCATCTTTTATTGCTAAATATTCTGCTGCATATGGTACCTTATTTAGTTTCTTCTTCACTGAATTTACAAACTCAACCGGCATATTATCTGGATCTACAATAAACCACCTATTTCTTGAGTCCAAATTAATGAACTCATATGGCCTAATCCAGTACAATCCCATCGTTATATTCCAACGAATGCCTAACTGATCATGAACTGTATCATACCATTTAGTAAATATCTCGCGGTTTGCCGCATCATCTTTTTCCGCAAGATTAATTGCTGATTCATAAAGCCCCCACAAGTTATCAATATCAGCAGCCTGCCTATCATCTTTAAATCCATAGTAGGTTGCCTTCAAATTGTTAAGTACCGGAATTCCATCAAAATTATCTGGAACCTTTGATTTGATATTAAAAACAGTTGCAAAGCTTTCTAAGATGGCGATTCTATTAGCATTAGTTATGCCCTTATTGAAAAGTCCAAATACAGTAAAAGGGTCTATGTCTATTATTGAATCTTCACTTTCTAACTTTGGCAATTTCATATTAATTGCACGATAAGCACTTTGTATATCAGAAATTAATTCTGCACGGTTATCTTTGAATTCCAGGAGTTTTGTGGCAAACTCCGAATAAAAATTTATCCATTCAAATTGCATTTTCACGATACCTCCTGTTCATCGTTGATTTTCTACTTTTTTACTGGCGGCTGGTGAATTAGATGATCTTTTGATTGAACTTTCAATTCTTCATAAATATCATCATAATCAGTCGTCCATCTTAAATGAAGAAGCATATCATACGTTTCATTGTCATCGCCCACTTGACCTTTGGAAGTCATATTCAACGTCAAATCAGCAAGACTAAGCATATGGTTACTAACTCTAAATGGAATATGTATACCTAAACACGCAGATATCACATTTGACTTAGTAAGGTTTTCACCCTTCTTCATGTTACTTATTGTTCTGTTATCCAAACCTGTAATACTTCTTAAAAGTCTTGCTGTATAATTACAGATATGTTTATCCATCAGGATATCAAGTGCTGGTCCAAATTCTTCACCGTCAATTGCATTTAACATCTCTTTTGACATTTCATTTACTAGCCCGTACTGAGATAACAAATCCTCTGTTATAGCGTCATTATAATTAAATGCTTCATCCGCCTTTGATTTTGGAAGTTTCACATAATGCAATGTTCCATCTTTTTCATCCACAATGAATTGTAAGAAACATTCTTCTTCATGTGTCTTTGCATATTCAGTTAATCTTATTTTTCCGTCATCAGTACGTTCCAAGCATTCCGATGTAGCAACGCAAAGTTTATCTTCAACATACGCAAAACATTCTGACTCAATAACACTTTTTACAGCTTTGCTTTCTGAATACCAGTTTTCTAAGGTCTTGTAGCTGACCGAAGTTCTTATCTCTCTACCGGCATAATCATTATCTGTGAGCTTAACAACTACCACTTTAGGTTTATTGTATTCTCTAGCTTCATCAGGTGTATGTGCAGAAGTCTGTTCTACTTCAATCACATTTAAATACGGATCTTTTCCCCCTGAAAAAATAAAATCACGCAAATAATCCTCACTGTAAATCGGAAGGCGTAAAGGAACATAGTCATCCTTAAATACTAACCTAAAGAATTTTTCTGCCTTTGATTTATTGACTGATTTTTTTAATTCAGTAAATGTACCACGATCATCAATATTACTTGGTGTCGCATGACGATCTAACAATTCCTTAAGTAGAGCATAATAGCATCCAAGTCGTCTGACAACACGATTAATTCGTGCATGCTCATCTGCCTTCATATAATCAGTAATATAATCTCTAAACGTTTTGCCTGGAACTAATTTTGCCTGACCACTTTCTACTGCATGAATAAATCTTTCCGCATATCGTTGTTCTTCCTGTGAAAGCATCGAAAATGATCTATGTAATTCCTTCAATGCCGCATCGACAACTCCTGGATCACTATCACCTTGAATCAACTTGACATACTTATCAAAATTAGAATTCATGTAATTAGCATCGATCTTACCGGTATCATATTCCGTAATATGAATATCTATTTCATACGGAACATCTCCACCGGCTCCACCACCGCCACCACGAGTTATCTCTTTATATCTAGCTAATAATGTCAGGTATGTCTGTTCATCGATTAGCATTTTTATAGCATCTTCATTCTGATCCTCATCCGGATAAGAATTCTTGCTCCAAGTAAACCCTTGTATAATAGCCGCTTCAAGATGATTCACAAATTTATTAAATTCTTTTGCAAACTTTCCTATCGCTGCATTATCAGCAGGCAGCATTTCAAAATTAACAATACCTGCATTTTTGAATATCTGTTCTATACTTTGAAAAAGAACATTCATATTCCTTAGATTGTTAGGCAATTTATCAACAAACAATCCTGTAGGAACATCACCTGAATATGCCTTTACAGCTGCTTCAATATTCTTCTCCATTGTATTTGGTCTACGATAGTATTTGATAATTCCAAAAGGCTTCTCAGCCATATTGTAAAGTCTGTTTGTACGTGAAAAAGCCTGGATGAGGTTTTCATACTCCATCATCTTATCCAGATATAATGTATTTACAAACTTAGAATCAAATCCTGTAAGCATTTGATTCACTACAATAAGAATATCAATTTGCTCATCTTTACCAATGCTGTCAAAAGGTTTTTTATGGCCTAATCTTAGGCTGACTTCCTTACGAAATTTATCATACGTTGGAATCGTATACTTCTGATTGAAGTGCTTATTATAAGCTTCCAAGATTTCAACAATTCCATCTTCCTTCTCTAAACTTCCACCACCTTCATTATCGATAGTAGGATCAAACATTGCGGTGATGAATAAATCAGGAAAAGCCTTGACCATCAATCTATAATATTTAACTGCTTCTGGAATACTGCTGGTCGCAAAAATAGCATGAAACTTTCTATTTCTACTGTATAGCGTCCATTTCTTTTTTATATCTTGTATTACGCCGTCCACATACTCATCTGTCTGGTACTGCTCATTAGGTACAAAATCTTCTATACCTTTTACATATTTTCCATTTACCAGTTCTCCGTACATCTTGATTTGAGATGAATCCATGTATTTGAGATATACTTTTTCCTTTTTAGGATCGCTAAAAGCATCCTCTGGGTCTTTTGCTTTGGCTTTACTAAGTGCAACCTTCTCTCGCAGATCAGCATCATCATAAATGCGCACCATATACGGATCAAAGCCAAGAACATTTTTATCCCTGATTCCATCACCTAGAGTATATCTATGAATCTCATCACCAAATATTGTCGGGGTTGTACTGTCTTTTTTTGCATTTAAGTCTTGAATAGGTGTTCCAGTAAATCCAAAGATCAATGCATTTTTGAACGTGTTTTTTATATCTACAAGCATATCTCCAAACGTAGAACGATGGCACTCATCAATGATGACAACCATTCTCTTACGCTGAACAATTTTTAAATCTGCTTCTATATTAGCCACGTCTTCCCTTGCGATATTACTCAACTTCTGGATTGATGTAACAATCAAGGTATTATCAGAATCTGGGCTCTTTAATTTCGACATTAAAATATCTGTATTTTCCGTTGCCTGAACAGATTCTGTTCCTGTAGCAAATGAACGGTACTCCTTAAGTGACTGTATTCCTAATTCTTTTCTATCAACCAGAAAAATCACTTTATCTGCATCATGATTAGCAGCAACGAGCTGAGCAGCTTTAAAACTAGTCATGGTTTTTCCACTGCCAGTTGTATGCCATACATGACCACCAAGCTGCTTTTTATCATCCCAGTGGCTCTTTTTCTCCGCAACAATATTAGCAATACCAACTGCAGCATAATACTGATAACTTCTCATTACTTTTAAAAGACCTTCATCAGTATCTGCGATTGTATAGAAGCCAATTAACATATGTGCCATTGGTATAGACAAAAACTTTTTAATGAACGTATACCATTCATTTATAGGATAGTTATTGAAATCAGCTCAGTGGAAATAAAAAGCCTTATTGAACACGCCTTTTTCTCCTGGATTTGCAAAATATACAGATTCCTTAGGTTGCATTGCCACAAAGATCTGTACTAGAGAAAAAATACCTCTAAATACACCTTCATGTGAATATTTTTCTATCTGATTATATGCCTCACTAACTGGAATTCCGCTACGTTTCAGTTCCAGGTGAATGACTGGCATACCATTAATCAATAACATCAGGTCGCCTCTTCTGCTATTGAGAATAGGGGACTTTGTTTTAAACTTTGGCTGCTGAACTATCTGATATCTGCTCTGTCCTAACGCGATTTCCTGACGATCATAAATCTTTAAAGAAATTTCCTTACCTAGGTGAAGAGGATCATCTGGGTTGTCACGAGTAATAGATACACTACGCCCATTAATAAACTCATTTAGAGCCATTGGCGATTGTAGATTTCTTACCTGGTCTAAAATCTGAGCCATCTCTCCGGAAGTTAATGGCTGATCATTCAATCGCGTTCCCTGCTTATTATTATTGAATAATATGTTCGCCCAATTCTGAATTAAATCTTCTTCAGATGGATATCTAATAACATCCGATTCCCATCCATGCTCGATGAGGGATTTTATGACAGCTTCTTCAAAGTCCTTTTCTTCATTAAAAATAATATCTGACAAGTCTATCCCTCCTTATACGAACATCTTCTGAAGACATCCTTTTTTCATTCTTTTCGTAATCTCAATTTCTTGCTCAGTACATGAAATGAGCTCATCGAGCCGGAACAAAAATCTAGCAATCCTACTTTGCTCTTCCACATTCCTAGGAACTTTAACCACAATTTTACTGAATGCTGGATATTTTAAGTTCCAAGTGTCGGATGTTAATCCTTGTGAGTTAATTTCAAAAAGATGAATTATCTCTTTCTTCTTAAACATATAAGCAAAGAACTGAGTGTCTATATCTCCTATTGGCTTTACTACAGTGTATGCAGGACTTACAATACCTTCGTATGGTGAACGCCCACTTGCTCCTTGCCACATTCTCATTGAGTTATAAGCAATATCACCAATACAAACTCTTTTGTATTTAGATTTGTCAGTATTTGAATTGTCGTGGCGATCTAGTTCAGAAAACTTCTTTATTCCTGAACCAATTGTAACTGATAGTAATTCTCCGTCTGGTAAGCTTTCTAATCGCTCATCAAAGCACGAACCAAGTGTTCGTTCCTCCCAATCTCCCTTGAATTCAGAAAATCTTATTTCAGGAACAGTAGCACCATCCTTAGGGAACATCTTTTGCAAGCATGATTTCTTCATGTTCTGTAACTTCTCAAGCTTACGCTGATGAAGGGCGATAAGGTTGTCGAGGTTGGCAAAGTATTGTCCGATTTTAGCTTGTTCAGTAAAAGAAGGTAGTGTAATGTCAAGATTCATCATTATATCAGCATTTAATTTTGCTCTTCCTCCACCTACCAAAAACGATTCAATATCTGCACGACTCATGGCATATGATAGGAATTTATTGTCAGTTATTTTTTCCTTACCTTGAAGCACATGTGCATGATTATTAACCCAAATACGGCCATTCACATAATTAACAGGATAATTTTTTAAATCGCTTGCACCATCCTCAGCCACTAAAATATATTCACCATCATGGGTATATCCTTCTACATAATCTTGAATACCATTTGCACCATAATATGGTATGCTGCCTGGAATTCGTAAACTTGCCGCAATCGGAACTCTTAAATTGTCAAATCTATCCGCAATTTCAGAAACCTTACGCTGTTCCCAATCGTCAGTATATCCAGAAAAACGAAGTTTAGGTGTTTTTTTATTCTTTTTCATTTTTTACCTCCATATACTTCTTAAATTCTGCTAGACCATCAAGATCATCTTTGCTACCAGATAAACCATCAATCATCTGAATAAGAGAACCAGCTGCAGATTCTTTCTTTACCTCAATATCACTATATGTAGTTGCATATTTTGAATTCAAATTTTCAACTTCTGAAACCAATGCTGTAATTACATCATCTGGCAAAGTTCCTAATCCGGATACAATAGGCTCAATCCACTTCAACTCTAGCAGGCGAAGTGCATCTTCTTCATCGAGATTTTTTATTGTTTCTATGGTTGCAGCTTCTAGTTCGATCCTCTGTGCCTTGATTACTTTCTTCAATTCGCTTTTTTCTTCCATTAAAAGCATAGCTCTTTTCATTTTTGCTTCTAATGATTCTTCTGGAAATTCATAATCCATCTGCAATTGTAAAATTCTTGCATTTACTGCAGGTTTTCCAAATGTACCGTCCTTATTTGCAGCCATTGTGTTCCAATCAACCACTTTTCTTTCTTCAATATAAGCAAGTTTTTCTTTCTTAGATGAAATCTTTAAATAGTCCTTCAATGCATTGATTTCAGGGCTTTCAACATCAGCCAATGCCTCTACAACATATGCCTTTACTTCTTTTCCGACGAAGGCATTCTTGTCCTCATTTGTAATCTGCAGTTCAAGTTCATCCTCTTCGAGTGACTCTAGTATTTCAGTATAGTAGCCATCAATTTCCACTAACCTATTTTCATTTGATTTTATTTCAGATAATTGTTCGCAGTGGAATACTTCCTGTACAAGCTCAAATGGTAAAATATGACCTTTCCAGCCTTCCTGTACTTCAGTTACCTCATCCTCATCTTCCTTCTTTTTCTTTACTGCCATGTTAGGATCAACCTGGAATATAGCATCAAATCCCTCTCCCTGGATCATTTCTAAATCAGAAGTGATTGTCTCCCAATTTTCAGATAGAATCTGAAATGCCTTGTATTGATCAACTAATTTAATATTTGATGTTCTACTAAAAATATCTGTACATATATCTTCTTTAAGACTTTGTGCATTAACATCAAGGATATCTTCTATCAAGCAATCCTTTAAATGCTCTCCAAATCCACTGAAAATATAATGATATTTTGCAATATAATCAGAGACAGATACAGAATTAGATACCAAACTTTCTACATCATCTACTATAACTCTAGAATAATTAGCTGAAAGAGCACTAAAAATTTCCTCTCGTAGACCCGGAAATGCATCCCAATACTTATGAAGACCTTCTATTTCCATATTAGGAATTCCGCCAAACATAATGGAATGGATATCCCATGGTTCTTCATCATCAGATGAATCAACATATCTCGGAATATTCAAATTATATTCATTTTCCCGTATCTCTTCCTTTGTAACTAATTTTGAAAATTTTGTCACAGATTTTCTAGCCTTCAAGGTATCAACAATTTCTCGAATATCTCTTGCTCTTAACTTATTATTTTTTCCAACTTTCTCAAAATTTTTTGATGCATCAATAATCAAGACATCTGAGTCTGCTCTTGTTTTTTTCAAAACCATAATAATTGTAGGTATACCAGTTCCAAAGAAAATATTCGCAGGCAAACCTATAATTGCATCTATATGATTTCGTTCAATCAAAGTCTTTCTAATTGTTTCTTCTTCTCCACCTCTAAATAAAACACCATGTGGCAATACAATAGTCATAATTCCATCATCCACTAAATGATAGAGTTCGTGAAGTAAAAATGCATAATCTGCTTTTGCCTTGGGTGCAACTCCAAATTCTTTAAATCTAGGATCAAATTCTTTATTCTTTGGATCCCATTTCTGTGAATATGGAGGATTTGAAACTACTGCATCAACTTTAACTAACGAATATGTCTCATCTTTGTTTTCATCTGTTTCAAAAAATGGCCAGTCATCTTCCAAAGTATCGCCGTTTCTAACATTGATATTAGCTGGATTAATTCCTCGCATAACCAAATTCATACGAGTTAAGTTATAGGTATTCTCCTTCAATTCTTGCGCATAATAATCAATCCTGTTCTCGCCTTCGATATATTGAGCCATAGATGCTCCAATATTAATGAGCAATGAGCCTGAACCTGATGTAGGATCATAGATTTTAATATGCTCTCTATCCTTAAGATGGTTGGCCACAATTTCAGACATCAACACTGAAACTTCATGTGGTGTATAAAACTCTCCTGCTTTCTTTCCAGCGTTAGCTGCAAACATGCTGATGAGATACTCATAAATAAACCCTAAAACATCATAGTCTTGCTTTCCATCCATCGGAATTCTCTTTATTAACTTAAGTAGTGCCTTTATTGAGTTTGTCTGTTTTGTTGATGTCTCTCCAAGTTTTGAAAGACCGCTCTGTAATGTCTTAAAAATATTTTCAAATAATTTCTTATATGTTGGTTCGATATTGATATCAAAATTACTCAATGCATCTCTTACATCGGATACGTCAAAATCATCTCCTTTCGAAAGCCATGTTGAGAATAAGTCCTCATAAGCAATAAAGTATCCAATATTCTCGCTGATATGCTTTACAAGCTTCTCGTCATTTGTCGTCACTTTTTTGATATCTTCATCAGAATACTTTTCCCCTTTCAGAAATGACACTTCACGATCTGAAAGATATTTATAGAACATAAATCCAAGAATATAGTCCTTATATTCATTTGCCTCTATCTTTGATCTCATCTGATTGGCTGACTGCCAAATAGTAGATGCTAATTGTTGTTTATTCATCTATTTTTACCTCCTGCCGCTAAGTTGCGTGATTGTTTAATTATTTGCAGCTTTGCCACTTCGAGCCCATTCCTCAAGTTCAGAATATTTGAACTTCCACGCCTTCCCAATTTTTTTTCTTGGAATATTCTTACCTTTACGAATCCAATCCCGAATTGTTGCCGGCTTTACTCCTAGAAATTCTGCAGCTTCATTTGTTCCAATCCATTTTTCTTCATTATTGGTAGTAGTCATAGGTTCTCCTTTCCTAAATATACTAAGCCAATTTTTATTATATATTATTTTGTGTCAAATTTCAATCGTTTGTATAAGTTTGTATGTGTTTGCGTGGTGCTATCAATTTAGAAAAATATTTTTGGTGAACTTTCTTCAACATTTACATCTTAATTTCATACAGAATTATGTCTTTTAGCTTCAGAAAAGCTCCATTCTTCGCCTCTTAGCCGGTTGAACTATCTTCAACGGGCATTTTTAACGTTTGCTGTATCATGCAATCAAGGGTTAAGCCCCCATCATCAGACGATGCGTTCCCTGATCAAGAACGGTCCTATCTGACTCTGATGAACAACTAAATAACCAAACCAGCTGAATAGGACAAGCTGGCCAACCAATAGGAGGAAACTCGCTATGGCAATGGCCAACTATATTCAGGTATCACACATGTGGAATTTCCTCCGTGTCAACCCAAGGAGGAAAGCCACATGGCAGAGAAAAATTACGATTACAGTAACAAACGCAGCTACGACGGTGTAGCAACAAAAGAGAATGAGGCATTGGTTCCATTCTTAGCACATGAAGTTTTAAAGAATTACCATCAGGATATTAGAGACGGTATTCGCAAGCGTAATGAAGGAATTATCGAAGATAACTTCGAAACCTGGAATATTCGCGGTAGAAAGATTCTTGTAGGTTTCACATCTATCCCTAAGGATCAGGTCGAATCCTACATGGAAAGATTCTGGAAAGAAAAAGATGCGTATCTTGAATCGACTCGTAAAAAAAGATGCTTAATTCTTAATTCCAAAGGCGAATACATCCGCTGCCCTAAGTGCAATAAATGTGAAGGGTGCGAACGCCCTGAAAAGGACCAGTACCACTCTCGCTATATTTCATTAGACAAGTTTATGGATGATAACAGCGACGACAATACTAATCGCAGCGGCTGGGAGCCAACAGATAACACTTCAACTGAAAGTTCAGTTCTCAGTCTTATGATGATCGACGATCTCATCAACGAGGTGTCTCTTAAGTATCCAGAAGCTAAAGCAATCTTCTCTCTTCTGATGGACGATCCACAGATCAGTAATGCTCTGAAGCAGGTCGACTTGAAAAAGGGAAAGAGCCAGGCATATGATTATGTGAAAAAGATGCAGTCATATGCTAAGGACATTTATGATAAGAAGCACCGTTAATCAACCTGCAGCGACCGGATGAATACCGCCTGGTCGCTGTTTTTTATGGAAAAAGCTATCGTTACAAGGTGAACCCCTGGGTTCATTTTCTCTCGTTATCTATGCCCTAGTGTCAATCCTGCATTATAGACCAGTTTCCACAAAGTCATTACTTCACATAAAAAAAAGGCTTTCCAGCAGCTAATCGCACTCGTTAACGATAGCTCACTGAAAAACCTTTTGTTTACAGTGCTTTTTCTATTTGCCTGGGTTCACTTTTGACATCAAGCAGACCGTCTCGACGTGTTGAGTCTGAGAGAACATATCAAATGGCTGCACAGATTTGATTTGATAGATTTCTTGTAGCTGCTTTAGATCTTTTGCCAATGTACTGGGATTACAGGAAACATAAACAATCTGGTTGGGTTGTTTTTTTAAGATGACTTCCTTCATCAATGCATCTAGTCCCGTTCTTGGTGGATCTACCACCAAAGCATCTATAGTTTCTTTCATGTCCCTTAAAGCTTTTCCGGCATCCTCACAAACAAAAGACACATGTTTCAAATGATTTCGTTGTGCGTTTTCATTTGCGTTTTTTACGGCATCCTCAATATATTCAATACCGATTACCTTTTTAGCTTTTTTGGCAAGCATCAAGCTCATGGCTCCAATCCCACTATAGGCTTCCACTAAAACATCACAAGGCTGAATCAAATCTTTGACATAATGGTAAAGACGATAGGCTTGTCTAGTATTCAACTGGAAAAAAGAACGTGGAAGAAGCTGGAGAACTAAATCATCCAAATGCAACTCCATTGTTTCCTGTCCATACAATAAGCGCATCTCTTTCCCGTAGATATCCACACTATTGTCCGTTTTCATACTTTGCCATAGTGAAACAACATGTTCAAGTTGACTAATTTCTTTTAACATAGCTGCATCTAAAATATCTTGACCCGTTACCAGAATAACTTGTATTTTTTCTTCAAATTCTTTGATGACAACGGTGCGTAATCCAGATTCTGTTTGAAAATCATACGCCTGCATCGAATACGTATTAAAAATACTTTCCAGCATCTGTCTGGTTTGCTCCAAACCTTTTTGATGTACAATACATCGTGGGATGGAGACAAAGGTATTGGATTCTGCTTTGTACATGCCCAGCCTGATTTTTCCATCCACTTGTTTGACTGGCATCTTACAGCTGTTTCGATACCCTAATACAGACTCATTTTTGATTAAGGGATTGATCTTTCCTCGATAACCGGCATATTTGGCTAAGGTTTGTTTTAAAATCTGCATTTTCATTTGACATTGTCCTTTATAGTCTACATGCATTAAAGCACACCCATCACACTGGTCAGCATATGCACATGGCGATTTTCTTCGCCTTGGACTATCTTTAAGAATACTTTGCAGATGGCCGATACTATATCGAGGCATTTCCTTTTCTAACGTAAAAGAAACAACTTCATCCGGAAGTGCTCCTTTAATAAATACCGGTTTATGATGAAAATAACCGATTCCTTCGGCATTGATTCCCCATTTTTTTATCGTTGTTTTCATTTTTTCCTCCAAATACGAATTAAAAATTCTAAAGTCACATCCATTCCTTGTAGTTCTTTTACTTTTTCTAAAGCCTTAGGATGTGTTTTATAACGATACGGTGTCATCTCTAGTAAGCTCCAACAATCTTTTATCCATTTCTTCTGCGATAAAATAGTTTCCTTTACCAATTCAAAATTTGAAAGCTCTTTAGACGACATGGGATTGAGATACGGCGTTTGATACAATACTTCTTTTAATTCCAGACAATGTTTTGGACCTGGCCCAACTTCAATCCATATCCCTTTCTCTTGTAGAAGACGAGCAAACTCATCAGCAGCTTGGGGTACAAAAATAGATACGATACCATCAAAAGAAGAATCGGTAAAAGGTGCATCAAAAAAGCTGGAGACAATATATTGTGTCTTCTTATCTTGTTTGGAAGCGTATAGAATGGCTTCTTTACTCAAATCGATACCTACACAGCTTTGTACGATCTGTGAAAATGCCTTTGTATAATAACCTTGCCCACAGCCGGCATCCAGTAAGGTTTTGATTTCATATATTGACAATTGTTGACAAACAAACTGACGCATAAAATCATAAACATCACTTTCTAAAAAAGAGCTTCTCGCCTTAACCATCAACGCATTATCCCCGGAATGCTTTTTCTGTTTCATTGATAAATTCACATAGCTCTGCCTGGCGATATCATAGACATGATGATTTGAACAGACAAAGCATTTTTCTTGTTTAACTAATGGCTCTTTACATTTTGGACAAATTAACATAGCTAAAGTTTACAACAAATCCGCAAAAGAAAAAAGACTTCATCTTGTGATGAAATCTTAAAATAAATCGTCCTCTTCTTTTTGAGGATGTACCCAGATCGACTGCACGTTCTCAATACATTCCTGTACTAAAGCTTCATAGTCAAAACGAGCTTCATATTGTTTACATTTATCCACTCTTGGTTTAGTCACAGGGTTTTTCGGTGTGAAAATCGTACAACAATCTTCATAAGGTAAAATGCTGGTTTCATATGTACCAATCTTTTTAGCCAGATCAATGATTTCAATTTTATCCATACATACGACTGGACGAATCATAGGTAAGTTTGTAACTTCATTGATGGCAACCATGCTCTCCAAAGTCTGACTGGCAACCTGTCCTACACTCTCTCCGGTGCAGATGGCCAGGGCTTTTCGGTTTTGTGCTAAACCTGCCGCAATACGCATCATCATCCTTCGCATCAATGTAATGGCATAGCTTTCATCCGCATTTTGATAGATCGCAAGCTGTAAGTTAGTAAAAGGTACAATATGCACCAGTAGATCGCCCTGATAGCCGGATATCAGTCTTGCGAGTTCCATGACTTTTTCTTTGGCATTCTCACTGGTATAAGGTGGTGAAGCATAATGAATGCATTCGATACGAACACCACGTTTCATCATCAAATACGAAGCGACCGGCGAATCAATACCACCGGATAGAAGAACCATGGCTTTTCCTCCCACTCCAACCGGATATCCCCCGGCCCCCGGATATTTATCCGTCATGATATAAGTCGCATCCGCATGCACCTCAATAACAATCTTGACATCCGGATGATGAACATCAACCTTCCATTCACTGTTTTTTAAGATCGATGTGGCAACCATACGGTTGATTTGATCCGAAATAATCGGGAAATTTTTGTCCGAACGACGAGCTGCCACTTTAAAAGTCTTTTTTTCCTGCAAAGGCAGGGTCTGCATACATGCTTGTATGATTTCATCCATATCGCTGTTGGTCTTGATCGCAAAACTAAACGAGGAAATACCAAACACCTTTGCAATCACATCTTTGACTTGATTCGCATCCTCATCATGTAAATAGATGTACATACGATCATGTTGGCGCTCAATTTCCAATGTTGGAAAACCCTTTGTTGCTTTTTTTATGTTTTCATGAAGCTGTTTGATAAAGGTATTGCGGTTCTTTCCCTTTAAAGAAAGTTCCCCATATCGAATCAGTATATGATCATATTTGTAATCCATAACTTTTTAAAATCTCCTTACATATTTCTATAAACTCTTTTGCCTGCTCTATCGTGTTGTCTTTATCAAAAGACAAACGAATCATATGTGTCGCAATCTTTTCATCATATCCCATATGCAACAATATAGCACTGGCATGTTTTGAATGCGAAGAACATGTACTTTTTGCGCTCACACAAACGCCCTTCTGATCTAAGGCATTCAATAAAACCTCGCTTGTGATCTGATCAAAAGACACATTTAAGATATAAGGAATCGCATCCTCCGGTGAATTGATGTGCGCACCGGGAATCTTTACAAGTTCTTTGCGCAAATATTGATTGATCTTTTGCACTTTATCATAAGACGCTTTTTGTTCCTGCAAAGCCAGACGAATCGTTTTGGCAGCACAAATATTGACAGGCGCATTGCTGGTGCCGCCTCGTAAGCCAAATTCCTGCTGTCCCCCCTGAATCAAAGGCATAAGCTGAACCTTCTTCTTTTTGATCAAGATACCGCTTCCCTTTAAACCGTGGATTTTATGCATCGAAAGTGTCACAAGATCCAACTTTTCAAAAGGAATATCGATTTTAGAAAAGCTTTGTACACAATCACAATGAAATACGCAGGTTGGATGCGTATGAACAACATCGGCTAATTTATCAATTGGATTGATGGCTCCCATTTCATTGTTGACATGCATACAAGATACAAGAATCGTATCTTTTCGTATCTTGTTTTTAAGCTCCTGCCATGTAACCTTGCCACTGGCATCAATCGACAAGTATTCAACTTCAAAACCCAGGGATTGTAACCATTCAAAAGAATGACTCACACTGGCATGTTCCACATTGGATAAAAGAATGTGCTTTCCTCGATGCGAATTAGCCAAACAGTAACCTATGATGGCCAATGAATTAGATTCACTGGCGCTGGAAGTAAACAACACTTCTTCATAAGCAACTTTCAACATCTCGGCAATCTTTTTGCGAGATGTTTCCATCATTTTTGAAACCTCACGCCCCGGTGTATGCATCGCATCCGGATTGGCATACGCTTCCTGTATCAACTGGGCATAAATACGAGAAACCTCTGCACGTACAGAGGTTGTCGAAGAATTATCAAAATAAATCATATTATTGCACCTGGTTCATCACAGCCGGATCTTTTTTCGCAATCAGCTTTTCATAAATACCCGGATGCATGTTTTCAATGGCCTGAATCGCAATACGTAAGGCTTTTGTATATTCACCATTATGGAAATACAATTCAGCCTTAGTCAGTTCTGTATCCATTTCCGGATGACTGCTTCTAAAACGATTTCCAAAGACGATTGCATTTTCTACCATAACGGCTACACCAGTTAAGTTATTGGCGTTGTTGTAGAGTTTATAGATAAAATCAATCGCATCCTGCAGATCTGCATTCAATGTCTGTACATCTAACGGACTGTGATCCAATACTACACGCACTCTTTGAATCAAGCGTTCTCCTTCTTTGATATCATCATCAAATTGACCGGAGATGCTTGGCAGCTGGCGAATTGCTGCATTCAAACGAACTTCATTTAAGATCAGCTGCAGCTTGATCAACTGCTTTTTCGCACGGCTTTCATCACTGCTGGCACCTACCAGCATTTTCTTCATAGACTGAATCTGTTTTTCAAACTCATCGGCTTCCTGCACAAAAGCACGATAATTGTGAATCAGATCCACACTTGTTTTATCATCCTGATTCAACTGTGTTTCAATCAAATGTTTCTTCTCTTTTAAACTGGCGCACTGTTTATCCGCCAAGATGAAATGCTGCGTCCAGTCTTCCAGACCAAAACGATCTTTAATATTGGCATACAAGCTTTTGATTTCAGACAATTCATCTTCAATGCGATCCAGAATAGCCAGCTTGGCATTTAAATCACCATGAATTTCTTCATAAGCACTTTGTTCCTGCAAAATGTTATCCTGTAAAACCAAAACCGCATCGGTTGTTTCATTCAACAATGTATCAGCTTTAGTTACTTCACCGGAATCTAATAAATTCAATACGTTTTGCACATTGTCCTTAAATCCACTTACTTTATTCATTGGCTGTAAATAGCTCAAATCTAAACCACTTGCCTCCATCGTCTGAACATTGTGTTCAACTTCTTCAATGGCTCTAGGCAATACAGTCTTTGCCTTTTCATACAGATCCGGATAGGCTGCGATCACAGAGCTTAATGTATCAACCTGTTTACTGATCTTTTCACATTCATCTTTTGCCTTATTAAACTCGGAAGCATACATCCATTCTTCAAAATTCGTAAACTGATTTTCAATATCTTCCAATTTGGCATCAATCAAAACGGCAGCGCCATAGAAGCTGCTTCGATTATCCTGGTAAACAGTTTTTACACTGCGGAAACGTTCTTTTAAAGCACTGGCCAGCTCACGAACTTCGCTTTCCTTTTCCAAAATATGATCTAAGCTCTGGTTCACGATACGAATTCTTTCTTTAGTATCATCAATTAAAGACTCAATTTCATCCATTTTACGCATTGCTTTTTTCGCACGACGGGAATCTAACAGATGATCGGCATCCGTAAATAAATCTTCAATTGTAGATACACTTTGTTGGCAAGTATTATATTTTGTCGTTAAATTCTTAACACGTTCCATCACATCATCATTGACACGAGCAAATGCACTGGCTTTGTTGAATTTAAAAGCCAGCTGGTTATTGCGAATCTCATTGATTTCCACTTCCAGCTCTGTCAAACGTTTTTCTGCCTTACGACGACGAATCATTCTGGAAACGATCCAAATCAAGATCAACAACAAAAAAGCGACGGCGATATATACCAGTACGGTCGTTGATATATGCGAACTAATAAAATCAATGAACGAATTAAAAATATCTAAAACTGCATCCATGACAGTACCTCCCAAATGAATCTCATATATTATAACAAATCTTTATATTCTGTGCATTAACATTTCAAATTTTCTTGATTTATAAATGTACATTTGGTATGATTTCTAGGCATAAATTGATAGCAGCATACAAAGCCGTCAAGCCAGCGTTGTAAGCTTTACAGCGATGTGAGTAAGCTAATAGCTGATAGCGGAAAAGATCGGTTACAACACACTTGGTGGTGATTTGTACTGTTATTGTTTTATGAAGAGTAAAACAATAGGAGGAAAATTATGTCTAGAAACACAGGAAGTATCTGGAAAAAGTCTCGTCGTTTAGGCTTCTCCGTCCTGGAAACAGGTGAAGAGCTGAACCGCCGTCCTTATGCTCCAGGTCAGCACGGGAAAGGTCGCCGTGTAAAATTAACAAACTATGGTATTCAGTTACAGGAAAAACAGCGTATTCGTCATACGTATCAGCTAAGCGAGAAACAGTTCTATAACACATACAAGAAAGCAAGTAAGAAACCTGGTTCTGCCGGTGAAAACTTCTTGATTATGTTGGAATCTCGTTTGGACAACCTTGTTTACCGTATGGGATTTGCCCGTACACGTCGCGGAAGCCGTCAGTTAGTTAACCACGGACACATCTTTGTAGATGGAAAGAAAGTGGATATCCCTAGCTTCCAGGTAAAACCTGGTCAGGTGATCGAAGTACGTGAACGTGCTAAAAACATGGCTTCTATCAACGAAGCATTAGAAGCCGCTACTACAATCGTTGATTACGTTGATGTTGACAAAGAAGCTAAAAAAGGAACTTATTCACGTTATCCTGAACGTAACGAATTGTTCACAGCTCAGCCAATCAATGAACTGTTAGTTGTTGAGTTCTACAACCGCTAATGAAAAAATCTCTGCAGCAAGCAGAGATTTTTTTATTGATCTTCAAATTTAAAATACTAAAAACGGAGATTGTAACTGTGAATCCTATGACCTATATTTTAAAAATCATTTAAGCAGTGTGTATAAATCCAATATGTTCAGCTACAAAGACACTGTTATAATACACTTTATCGTCTTTGTGATATGCTCGTGAAGATATTCTTCCCTTTACAGTGATCCATGAGCCTGTTTTCATCGTACTGCAAAGCGTTTCTGCCAATCCTCGCCATACCTCAATCTGAAATGTATCCAACTCATACACACCATCAGCATTCGCATACGGTCTTTCTACTTCCAATAATACATTACAAACCTTTTCTCCCGAAGGAATAGATCTAAGCTGTGGCATCTCTTTGATCTGCCCTACCAGACAAAATACATTCATCATTTACCTCCCTATCCGGTATGGGTATCTTCCCATATTTATCACCTGCCTTCGAGGATAGGATAGTCATTTTCATCAAACAAAACAAACGAGCCGGTTATTCTAACCAGCTCGTTTTTATGTCAAATTAGAGGGCTATTGTCCTCTAAAAACAAGTATTATGGATTGATTTAGACAAATTAGCATTCATTGTAGCTTTTTAAATACACTCGACTTTGGTGAGATAAATCAAGCTTTGAAACCATCTTAAAAACCTCATCTCGTTTCATAGCAGCTATAGTATCCAAAAGCTCAAAATAAGACACACCCTGCACCTCAGATTGAAACAGGTCGATCGCAAAACTTTCAAAATGATCAAATGTGCGTAAAGACTGTGCATAGGATTTATTCTTTAAACTGTTAAAAATTAAGTCGTCCATAGCTTCTGTCTGCATTTTATGCAAAATATCTTCTACGATTTGAAAGAATTCTTCTGTTTTCTTTGTTTGCGCATAAAACATCAAATACGCATGGTCTGAGGTGATCTCACACTCGGCACCAAAGGATGTAGTAAGTATCCGTTGATCCATCCATGATTGAAAGTCCGGATTCAAAGAGCTAAACCACGCATCCAAGCTCATTTGAAGCGCAAAATCCATACAAGCTGCCTGTAAAGGATCTAAGATCGGTTTTAGCTTGACGGCAAAAGCAACATAAGGAATACTGATATCCATTCGATCTTCTACGATTTCTTTGGCAACCGTATCCGGTTCCTTCAAAAAAACACGTTCTGTTGGATGTGAAAAATGTTTATCATAGCTTTCCTGTTTCCGCTCGATTTCTTTCAACAACAAACAAGGCTCTTTTCCCGTAACCCCGACCAGAACCATGTTTTGAGGATCATACTTATCGTTATAAAACGCTTCCAGATCTGCAACCTTCATGGATGTAATATCCTCCGGATTTCCTAAAACATCAATCCGAATCGGATGCGTTTGATATAAAGCATTCCATACCAGCTTCATCAGTCTTGTTTCCGGATTTTGTTGATACATATTGTATTCGCTTAAAATAATGCCTTTTTCTTTTTCAACGCTATTCTCATCAATATCCAGATTTTGCACAAAATCCATTAAAAGTGATAATGGTTTATCCGGATTGGACGATGTGGAAAAATAGTAAGCCGTTTCACTCAAACCGGTAAAGGCATTGGTCATGGCTCCCAGATCGGCAAACTGATCTGTTACATCCTGTCCATATAGACGAAACATCTGATGTTCTAAAAAATGAGCACATCCGCTGGGATATGTCAATTGTTCCAACCCTCGCTTTTGACAAAGATCCATACCACCGGCCTTTATCCCCAACAAGAAAAAAGACTGGGAAAACTGTGGCTTATGTACAAGGAGCACCTTCATCCCGTTTTTCAAGGTCTTTGAAAACCATTCAAAATTATACTTCTTCATCATTTTCCTCCACCAAAGCTAAGGCACACAACGATAAATTATGCGCTGCCAAAGCAATATCCTCTTTCTGAATCCGCTGAATCATTGATATCCTTTGCACAATGGAAGCCGTTTGATGTAAATAATCATCCGAAAAGACTTGTTCCATCCAGGAAAACGGCAGATCTTGTATGCTTCGAATAGAATCGATCCAGTCTTTTTTGGCATTTTCCAAAAGTTCATCCGAATAATCCATCGATTGAATTCTTTGAATCTGCTCCTGTATCAAAAACTTGACCTGTTCAAAGTTTGCCTTGGATAGACCTGTCTGCACCAACAATAAACCATCATAACGAATCAGTGAAGAATGAATCGCATAACACAAACTGTATTTTTCACGAATCGTATCAAACAAAAGATTGTTTGGACATTGACCTAAAACAGAATTTAAAAGCACTAATGGATAGGATAACTCGTCCTTAATCGTAATCTTAGTTTTAAAGGCCATTGTCAAAGAAGTCTGTGCAATCTCTTTTTGAAGAAAGGATTCTCTATATTCTGTACCCTGATATGGATGCATGGACATCACCGGTTCTAAAGGAGCATCGATGGATTGCAGGTAAGACAACACGGCTTGTGATGGTCTTCCGCAGACATAAACATGCTTTTTCAAAGTCATGATCACGTGAATCCTTTTTTGTACATCTTGATAAGAAAGTGTTTCTAAATCATTTTGATAGCCTTGAATCGAAATAGAGCTGGTGTGTCCCTTATCCAATAAAGAAAGACATTGTGAGCTGCTCAAATAATCCGGATCATCCTGCAGACGAAGCAGCTTGTCTTTATATTGCGCTTTACATTCTTCAAAACTGGCCGCATCGATCAACGGATGAAACAAAAATTGATCCATGATCTTTAAAACAGTGGAATCCTCCAGTCCTGTCGGACAGTATTGGCTTTGAAGATATTGAAATCTGTATTCGATCATCAATTTGTTTCCTAAACCGGTCATATGCAAAGAAACACGAAAACTATATGCCTCATTTAAAGCTAACGCAACCTGCTGTAGCGAAGGAAAAGCTTCTGTCTTTCTCTTTAACATTCGTAATGCCAGATTCGTAACTGTAATTGTTTCTCTTTCAAATGGCAGAAACATCCGAATTGAAATGGAATTGTCAACAAATTTATCTGTTTTAATAAACCTCATGAAAAGTATTCTACCATAAAATTCATTAGACGCAATTGATTCTGCATTCTATTCACCCTTTACAAAAAGAAAAAGGAAGCACAAAGCTTCCATGAGCAAAAAAAAGAAGGAACGAATCCTTCTTTTTAACCTGATGATTATCCTACGTGGATATATCCAACTAATGCATTGGAGCAGTTAACGGAGAATACAACTGTAGTATATCCGTTCCATCCACCATGTACGGCCTGACCGTTTCCAATATAAATGGCAACGTGTCCACTATAGATGATGATATCTCCTGGTACCGGATTGCTTGTCCAGCTACCTAAAGAAGCATAATCACTTGGCCAACCATGGAAGTTGATTCCTACTGCTTTTAATGCATTGGTTACTAACATCGTACAATCCTGGTTTACACCAACCTGTGCTAAAGCTGCACTGGCGATTGCACTGGAGCTTACAGAACCAGTATTTACAGAACCACTGTTTGATGGAGCTTGTGGCTGCTGTACGGCACTGTTACTTGATGATCCATTGTTAGAACCACTGTTTGATGGAGTCTGCGGTGTACTCTGTGCAGGAGTCTGTGTCTGCTCTTGTGATTGAGCAGGTGCTTGCGTTTGTGTTTCTTCCTGTACCGGAGCACTTTCTTCAACTGTTTCTGTAGCTACGCCATCAGAAGCAATTGTATATCCATCTTTTGTTGTGTCTTTCAACATAACACCATTGGCATCAAAGAAATATTTCTTTCCTTCGATATCAATTGACTGGTCTTTGACTTGTTCACCGTTTTCATTGTAGTAGAATGAATTATCACCTTCAGTGATCCATCCTGTTTTCAATTCACCGGCATCTGTTAAATGGTATGTCGTACCATCTACCGTAACCTGACCTGTTGCCATAGAACCATCTTCGTTAAAGTAATATTTCTTACCTTCGATGTCCTGCCAACCTGTCACGGAATATCCTTCTGCATCAAAATAGTACTTAACGCCATCAATTTCCATCCAGGATGCTTTGACTTGCTCACCTTGATCGTTAAAGTAAGTTCCGTCATCCTGCCATCCTTGAAGAAGCATTCCATCTTCCTGGAAATTATACGTTGTACCCTGCAGAGAAGTTTTTCCAGTTGCGGCTGTTCCTTCAGATGTGAAGTAGTAAACGTCGTTTCCGACAGTCTGCCATCCAAACTGAAGTTTTCCATCCTGGTCAAAGTAGTACAATTCATCGTTGATCTCAGTTAATCCTGTTGCCTCTTGACGTGTCGATTCTAAAACATAGCTTCGATTCTTTCCCTCTCCATGCCATCCAGGCTGTGTTTCATAGGCATATACCGTAGAAAGCACTGGACCACATGCACAAGCACAGAGGGCAACGGCCAAGATTTTGCTGTGTTTCTCGATAAAATTCATTACTGTCACCTCTCATACAACAACCATAGAATAACATATTCGACATCAATCTCAAAAAAAATCACTGTATTCTGTCCCATTTTTGGGTTCCATTTTTTGATACAAAAATACGATAAAGCTTTATTTAAAGCGCATTTTTATAATTTATGGGATATTATGTGATTTTTTAAAAAATTTTAAAATTTTTATGAAAAATACACATGTTCACCATATAAAGACAGTTTATGACTTTGTTTTGACCCATTTTAAGCAATTTTGTACAAGATTAAACATCAAAATCACGATAAATACGATATGTACCACCAAGCTACATAAAGAAAGCACATGAAGACATTGAATCAGACTTTGTATAGAATCGGCACGCATACCAATCATCAAGCCGATAAAAAGCATAGTAAGCATCAAGACATTACCACCTATAAAAAGACCGGCTTTTTTCTTATTGGCCTGTAAAAACCATAGAATTGTTAACAGTATAAAAAGAAGGTCAAAAAAACTCATGGCATTCCATAGACTGCTTAAAAAGGATGTGACAGAAACTGTCGGTATGGTAATAAACCGGTAAGCGATACGAATCAGGATCGAGCCGGTATAAGCATCCATATCCTTCATAAACGCAAACAAGGAATGATAGTCATGAACCTGCACTAGTGAAAGAAAGAACAAAGCCTGTAGTACATATTGTAGAAACCAGTACAAGAAGACAAACAGACTCAATATCCTTCTTCTTTTCTCAAAGCTGTTCCATAAAGAATCAATCAAACGATAAAGTTTCAAGGAAATCTTCTCCTTTTAATTCTTCATTTGTACTCAAACCCGGATATCCAAGCTGTCGTAAGACTTCATATACAACGATAGCCGTGCAGTTGCTTAAATTTAAACTTCGGGCATTAGCCACCATGGGAAGACGCATGCACGTATCTAAATGATCTTTTAAAATGTGCTTATCTACACCGGTACTCTCTTTTCCCAACACTAGAAAGATATCGCCTTCTTCCTTTGTGAAATCAAACTGGCTGGGGGCCTTATGTCCATAACGCGTCATAAAATAGTAATGCCTGCTGGGGTATTGTTCGATAAATGCCTGCCAGTTTTTATGAATGTGAATTTCGGCATCTTTGATATAGTCCATGCCGCTTCGGCGCAAATGTTTTTCATCCAGACTAAAGCCTAATGGCTCGATCAAATGCAGCACAGAGTTTGTCGCCATACAGGTACGAATGATATTACCGGTATTCTGAGGAATTTCCGGTTCATACAATACAACATGAATCATAAGGTTGCCTCCAAATCCTTTAAAAACATCTGCAGTGCTTTTCCGCGGTGGGAAACACTGTTTTTCTTTTCTTCCGAAACATTGGCTAAAGTCGTTTGAAACGGCGGATAATAAAAAATTGGATCATACCCAAAGCCTTTTTTGCCGACTGGTCGATCATTGATCTCACCCTCAATAGTTGCCCTATATGTTTTTTCCTGCCCATTTTCATCGATATAGGCAATTACACATACATAACGAGCTGTCTTCACTTTTCCTTTAACCGCATCGATGATGGCCTGATTTTTGATCGCATAATCGGTATCCTCGCCCATAAAGCGCGCCGAATACACACCCGGTCTTTTATCCATCGCATCGACTTCAATCCCACTGTCATCGCTAATTACAGGTTCCTTTAAAACCTGGTATAAGCAACGTGCCTTGATCAGTGCATTTTCTTCAAATGTCTTTCCATCTTCTACAATTTCAATCTTCTTATCAAGATCTTTTAAGCATTTTACATTGGCCCTTCCTTGTAACATGTTTTGAAACTCTTCTACTTTATGCATATTGGAAGTCGCAATCCATATTGTTTTCATTTTCATCACCACAAGCATTATAGACAAAAAAAGAGCTCAAATCAATTTGAACTCTTTATACGTGCATTGCTTCTAAGATCGCATCTCCCATAGCTTTGGTACCCACTTTTTTCATACCTTCCGTATAAATATCCTGCGTACGATATCCGGCATCCAACACACGATGCACCGCCTGTTCGATGCACAAAGCTTCCTTTTCCATGTCAAAGCTGTATCGAAGCATCATCGCCGCGCTTAAAATACAGGCAATAGGATTTACGATATCCATACCGGCAATATCTGGTGCCGAACCATGGATCGGTTCATATAAGCCTCTTGTGCCTTCCCCTAAAGAACTGCTTGGAATCATACCGATGGAACCCGTGATCTGGCTGGCTTCATCGCTTAAAATATCACCAAACATATTTTCTGTGACGATCACATCAAACTGACTGGGATCTTTACAAATCTGCATAGCACAGTTATCCACAAACATCTCACTGTATTCTACATCCGGATAGTCTTCTTTGATCGACTGTAAGACTTTACGCCATAAACGAGAAGTATCCAGGACATTAGCCTTATCGACCAGACAAAGTTTTTTACGCCGTTTTTGTGCCATTTCAAAACCAATGCGTCCAATTCGTTCGATCTCATGCCAACTGTATGGCATAGTATCCACAGCTTTTTCTTCCTGATCTTCTATAAATGTTTTGTGCTTTCCAAAATAAACGCCACCGATCAACTCGCGCACAACCACAAAATCAATGCCCTTGTCCACGATTTCCTTTTTTAATGGAGATGCATCAGCCAATTGTGGCCACAAAGTAGCCGGACGATTATTTGAATAAAGCTTCATACCGGCTCTTAGCTTCAACAATCCTTTTTCCGGTCGCTTTTCACCTGGAAAGCCTTCCCATTTAGGGCCGCCGATAGCCCCCAACAAGACGGAATCACAGGCTAAACATTTATCCAGTTCGTGCTGCGGCATGGGCTCTCCATATTTATCAATGGCAGCACCACCCATATCGATTTCTTCAAAGGTAAAGTGATGTGAAAACAATGTTTCAATTTTTTGTAGCACACGCAATGCTTCCAGCACAATTTCCGGAGAAGAACCATCGCCTCGAATTACACCAATTTTCTTTTCCATACGTTTATTTCTCCTTAAGACTGGCCATCAAGCCACCTTTATCAATGATGTTTTGAATAAATGGCGGAAACGGCTGTGCCTGCCATTCTTTGTTCTGTGTAAGATCCGTGATGATCCCGGTGTTAAAATCCACCATCACTTCATCACCAGCCTGAATCTGATCGGCTGCTTCTTCACACTCCAGAATCGGAAGTCCGATATTGATGGCATTGCGATAGAAAATGCGGGCAAAGCTTTTGGCAATGACCACACTGATACCACACGTCTTGATGGCAAGTGGTGCATGCTCTCTGGATGATCCACAGCCAAAGTTCCATCCGGCCACCATGATATCGCCACTTTTTACCTTTTGCACAAAAGAAGTATCGATATCTTCCATACAATGACTGGCCAATTCTTTAGCGTTAGCTGTGTTTAAATATCGTGCCGGTATGATGACATCGGTATCGACATTATCCTTATATTTAAATACGGTTCCTTTTGCGTTCTCCATCAATTATACCTCCCTTGGATCTGTAATATACCCAGTCAATGCACTGGCTGCGGCCGTATATGGGCTGGCTAAATAAACTTCACTGGATATATCGCCCATACGTCCGACAAAGTTTCGATTGGTCGTGGATACACAACGTTCGTTTTCAGCCAGAATACCCATATATCCACCTAAACATGGTCCACAGGTTGGTGTGGAAACCACACAACCGGCATCAATAAAACTTTCCGTATAACCACGGCGAAGACATTCTTTATAAATAGCCATTGTAGCCGGAATGATGATCACACGCACATCCGGTGCCACCTTTTTTCCATGAAGGATCTGATAGGCCGCTTCCATATCTTCCAAACGACCATTGGTACAAGATCCAATTACAACCTGATCAATCTTAATATTCTTTCCTTCTTTAGCCAAATGTGTATTTTCCGGTAAATGCGGATAGGAAACAGTCGGTTCCAAAGAAGAAAGATCAATTTCAATCATTTTGATATACGAAGCATCATCATCCGCTTCATACACCTTCCATGGTCTTTGTGATCGCCCTTCCATATATTGTATGGTGATATCATCCACCGGGAAAATGCCGTTTTTGGCACCAGCTTCAATCGCCATATTACAAATACACAAGCGATCATCCATGCTTAAAGAAGAAACACCTTCCCCACAGAATTCTAAAGAACGATACAAAGCGCCATCCACACCGATCAAGCCAATCAAGTGTAAGATCACATCTTTTCCGGAAACAAAAGGAGATAATTTACCTTTTAAAACGACCTGAATGGCTTCCGGTACTTTAAACCAGGCTTTTCCGGTAGCCATACCCGCTGCCATGTCCGTCGAGCCAACACCGGTACTAAAGGCACCCAAAGCTCCATACGTACATGTATGAGAATCGGCACCGATAATACAATCCCCGGCCGTTACGATCCCCTGCTCCGGTAAAAGAGCATGTTCAATTCCCATCTTTCCCACATCAAAGAAATTCTTGATGGAATGTTTATGACAGAAATCACGACAAGTCTTTGACTGTTTAGCCGCTTTGATATCTTTATTAGGAACAAAGTGATCCAATACGACATTGATCTTTTCTTTATCATATACGCTATCAAATCCAGCCTTTTCAAATTCCTGAATGGCTACCGGCGTTGTGATATCATTTCCCAACACACCATCCAAATCAGCCATGATCAAGTGGCCGGCTGTTACTTCCTCTAATCCGGCATGGGCTGCCAGAATCTTTTGTGTCATTGTCATTGCCATAGTTTAATCCTCCTGCGGCTTATTGTTGATAGCCGAAACTAGTGCCTTGATACCGGAACGAATAATATCGGTATCCAAACCGGCACCCCAGCTGGTAGAACCATTTTTCCACTTCAAACCGATATAGCTGACAGCTTGTGAGCCACTGCCCATATCTTCCAACGAATGCTCGGTATAGGTTTCTAAGGCATAGCTGTAACCCATTTCCAGTTTGATGGCATTGCTGACGGCATCTAAACGACCATTTCCCTTGGCACTGCATTCATGCATCTGTCCATCTTTTTCAATACTCAACATGGCGGTAATGTTATTTCCCTTTTGTTGAATATAATGTGCTTCTACGATGTGTAGCGGCATCATCTTGTTACAATATGTCTCATTGAAGACTTGATAAATTTCCTCCGGTTTTAACTCCTTGTGATTTTTATCACTGATATCTTTAACGACGTATCCGAAATCTTCACGCATCTTAGGCGGCAAATGGAATCCGTGACTTTCTTCCAGAATATACCCGATTCCACCTTTTCCACTTTGTGAATTTACACGAATCACATCCGCATCATATGTACGTCCTACATCCGTTGGATCGATTGGCAAATACGGACAGTTCCATTGATGTTGATGATGAACTTTTCGATAGTGCATGCCTTTGGCAATAGCATCCTGATGTGATCCAGAAAAAGCCGCAAATACAAGACTGCCGGCATAAGGCTGACGATCGTTGACTTTCATTCTTGTGACGCGCTCATATACTTCACAAATATGCGGCATATTGGAGAAATCCAGTTTGGGATCGACTCCATGCGAATACATGTTCATGGCTAATGTGATCGCGTCCACATTTCCGGTACGTTCTCCATTTCCAAACAAACAACATTCTACGCGCTGCGCCCCGGCCAACAAAGCCAGCTCGGTATCTGCTACACCAGTTCCTCGATCGTTATGCGGATGTGTCGATAAGATAACCGCATCACGATATTTCAAACGATCCGAACAATATTCGATCTGATTGGCATACACATGCGGCAAGCTCATTTCCACTGTTACCGGTAAATTGATGATCATCGGTCGATCCACTGTTGGCTGCATCACATCCAAAACCGCGTTACAAACTTCCAAAGCATAATCTGGTTCAGTTCCTGTAAAAGATTCCGGAGAATACTCAAACAGGAAATTTCCTTCATATTCTTCGGATAACTTCTTGACTAACTTAGCACCTTCTACGGCAATTTGTTTGATCTCTTCTTTTGATTTTTGGAAAACTTGTTCTCTTTGTGCCACACTCGTTGAATTATAGAAGTGAATCACAGCACGAGGTGCCCCTTTGACTGCTTCAAATGTCTTTCGAATAATATGATCACGACACTGTGTCAATACTTGTACTGTTACATCTTCCGGAATCATATTTCTTTCAATGATCGTTCGCAAGAATTCATACTCCGTTTGACTGGCAGCCGGAAAGCCTACTTCGATTTCCTTAAACCCGATTTCCAGTAACATCTGATAAAACTCAAGTTTTTCTTCCAAAGACATCGGTACAATCAATGCCTGGTTTCCATCTCTTAGATCAACTGAACACCAGGCCGGTGCCTTTTCAATGTGATCCTTTTTGACCCAGCGATATTCATTTTCCTTTGGCGGATAATAACCTGGGGCATACTTACTTGCATCCATCATGTTTTCAATCTCCTTTAACCAATAAAAAGTCCTCATCCTCAAGGACTTATGCCTTGAGAGACGAGGACTATAACACCATAGTTTCCCGCGGTACCACTCTCATTGTCACAAACTAGTAACCACTCATTACAATCAGCTAATGCGAATTGTTTTCTCCTGATAACGGTGAGTTTCCGTCTTTACTTACTTGTTTCAGTAAAGCAGCTCAAGGGTGAGTGTGTCAAAAAGATCTTTACGATTTTTCACCAGCCAATCGCTCTCTTAAAAACATCATTTTTTGACAGCTCCCTGTCATCGCGTTTTTTAACTTAGTTGAAGTATATCAAGAGTATTCAAAGATTTCAACACCAAAATGTAACTTTTTACATTAAGGAATGTAAATTTTCAAAGACATTCCCAATAAAAAAAGGATGGGTTCTCCATCCTTTATCACCTATTAATACATTCCCTGAGGCATTGGCATTTCTTTTTCCGGTTCCGGAATTTTGGCAACTCCGGCTTCTGTTGTGATAAACAGTGCGGAAATGCTGGCGGCATTCAATAACGCATTACGTGTTACCTTACATGGATCAATGATACCAGTTTCAATCATATCAACCCATTCACCGTTCTTGGCATCAAATCCTTGATTTCCAGTTGCCTTTAATTGTTCAGAAACAATATCCTCGGCATTGTATCCGGCATTATCGGCAATCTGAGCAATTGGAGCCAACAATGCATCAAATACGACCTTGATACCTTTTTGTACATCGACTACATCACTCTTTACTTTATCCTTTAAAGCCGAGTAGGCAGAAACTAAGGCAGCTCCACCACCGACAACAATACCTTCTTCAACAGCAGCACGTGTAGAGTTCAAAGCATCTTCAATACGAAGTTTCTTTTCTTTCAATTCACTTTCAGTCATGGCCCCAACTTTGATTACGGCAACACCATTTGACAATTTACCTAAACGTTCCTGTAAACGTTTCTTATCATAATCACTCTTTATATTTTCAATCTGTGCTTCAATTTCATGTACACGAGCTTCTACGGCATCTTTATCTCCGGCACCACCGATCATTGTTGTGTTATCTTTTGTCACAACCAGTTTTTTAACTGTACCTAAATCAGATAACTGCAGTTCTTTTAATTCCATCTGCAAATCTTTTGAGTAGAATGTAGCACCTGTCAATGTTGCGATATCCTGCAGCATTTCTTTCTGGTTATCACCAAATCCAGGTGCTTTTGTCGCAACGACATTGAAAGTTCCACGCAATTTATTCAATGCCAATGTGGAAGTCACTTCATTTTCATAATCATCGGCAATGATCAATAAAGCACGATTGCTTTGAACGATCTGTTCCAATACCGGCAAGATTTCCTGAATGTTTGTGATTTTCTGATCAGTTACCATGACATATGGATTTTCCATTGTACATTCCATCTTTTCACGATCAGAAACCATGTATGGAGAAACATATCCCTTATCATACTGCATACCTTCACTGATTTCCAATTCATCTTCAAATCCATTGGAATCATCTGTAGAAATCACACCGTCACGTCCTACTTTATCCATTGCGTTGGCAATTAACTTACCAATTTCTTCACTTCCTGAAGAAATCGCAGCTACGTTTTGAATATCATGTGTGCTTTCTACTTTCTTGGCATGATCTAAGATATAAGCGGCAATTTCTTTTGCGGCTTTTTCAATACCTTCACGCATCAAAACAGGGTTAGCTCCACGATCAACTAATTTCAAACCATTTTCAATCATACTCTGTGCCAAAATCGTAGCTGTTGTTGTACCATCACCAGCTGTATCATTGGTTTTATTAGCTACTTCATAAACCAGTTTGGCACCCATATTTTCAAATTTGTCTTCCAATTCAATTTCTTTGGCAATACTTACACCATCATTTGTAATTAGTGGTGAACCATATTCTTTTTCCAATACTACATTGCGACCTTTTGGACCTAATGTAACACGAACAGCATTTGCCAGTGTATTAACACCCTTTAACATTGCCTCACGGGCATCTTTAGAAAAACGTACTTCCTTAGCCATGTTCTTTCCCCCTATCCTTCACAAGCGATGATATCTTCATCTTTGATTACGATAAATTCTTCATCGTCTACTTTCATATTTGTACCAACATATTCACGATACAATACACGATCACCGACTTTATATTCCGGCTTCTCTACTCCAGTACCGATAGCTTTTACAACCGCCAACTTTGATTTTTCTTTACCACTTGTCAGGATAATTCCTGAACTTGTTGTTTTTTCTACTTTTTCTTTTTCCAGTAATACATAGTCATGTAAAGGTTTCAACATGCTTAATCCCTCCTTTAGCACTCCCTTTATCTATGTGCTAAGTATATTATACACACTTTTAGCACTTGTGCAATAGGTTTGCTAAAGAATTTTAAAAACTTTTTACAAAAAAAGAAAATGGCTATCCGTTTCATAAACGAAATAGCCATATTTCTAAAATATGAATCAAAACTCTACGCACTAAACTAAAGATATTCGCTGATATCTACTTTTGAAAATATACTAGTTTCTAATCACATATGTGTAATTGTTATCTTTTAAGCATATCCAATTTCCATGTGTTAGTTTTCCCCAAAGACTTCCATTGGAACCTGGAACTATATCCACTACATTGATCGGAACACCTTTTACCAATTTTCCTACTTCAGCTGCATTATAATCAGGGGATACACGTGTAACCATATTATATTGAAGAATGTATTGTCCTAAATCATATCCGGCAAAATTATCTCCCGGAATTTGATTAATTGGTAATTGATTAGATGATGAATTAGATTTTTCTTGCTTTTCTAGAGCATCCTGTACCTTTTCTTCTGCTTCTTTTTTCTCTTCAGTCGCTTTCTTCGCATCTTCTTTAGCTTTATCCGCATCTTCCTTGGCTTCATCTGCCTCTTTTTTAGCTTCTTTCAACTCTTCCTTTTGTTCTTGTAAATCTCGTTGCGACTGTTGATGCTGGTAAAAGAAATAGCCCCCAACAGCTATTCCAATTATCGCAACAACACTAACCAATGCAATAATTAAGTTTTTGGTTTGATGCGGTGATGAGTCAGGATGTAATTTCTGATTATTTTCAAAACTCAGATGATCTGCAAGTAAATTTTCTTCATTAGGCTGAACATCCTCTTTTAGTGGACATCCACACTCTTCACAAAATTGGTCCTCATCAGTATTCAAATGACCACATTCCGGACAATACATTTATGATTTCCTCATCTTTCGTTGTTCTAAATAGGCTAGTAAAAACGATATGCATCCAACAATGGATACAAATAGCAGTAAATAAAATCCAAAATAGAAAGAAAGCATGACTCCATATTCTTCCTGCATATTTACAGTAATTTCAATAATTGGAATTAAAGTCGATAAGATACATCCAATCATACTCACTAAAGGTTTATGAAATATAGCCAAAATCAAAGATATGATAATTATAAACAAAGCCATAATACCATCAGGCCCAGTGATCAAGGTAATAGAGAATGTGCTAGCTAATAAATTTGTTCCTACATAAGGTAAGAACAAAGAAAGCAACGCAAAAATTAAACAGATAATCCCAACGATTTCTGTAACATAAAACGAAGACGTTCCTAGCACAACACTCTTAGAAAATATATTATCCTTAGAATAATTAACATTCAAATTAACACTTGAATTATCAATAATTTTTTCTTTACTCGTTACTACCGAAGCTCCACAGCTTGTACAAAATTTTGCATTTGTCTTTAATTCTTTACCACAACTCGGGCAGAATCGTTTAGAACTTAACTTAGGTTCAACTTTTGTTCCACAATATCCACAAAATTGAGAATTATCAGGTATCTCTTGTCCACAATTTACACACTTCATAATATCCTCCTAAAAAAACAATACATCTATCGCAAAGGTAACGATCCAAATAACAAGGCAGACTTGGCTCTGATTAAGCATTCTTGCTCGTTTATACATATATGCAGGAATAATCAAATACGAACCTAATTGGCGAGTATCATAGCCACATTTCTTCAACATCTTACAATCTTGATATGTTAAAAATGAATTTATCGAAAGTGTAATAATCCAACTGAAGCGGAATAAGTCCAGCTCTGTTTGGTATAACTCTGCATTAGATACATCATTAGCTAAATTTAAATACGTATAATATTGGTATGTACAAAATACGCTGCTACTCAACAAAGGCGCAAACGCTAGAGTCCACATCCAACTGTCATTGATATGTTCTTTCTTTAAAGAAGGAACTCTATCATCATAATACTTTGATTCTCTGACTTTTGAAAACTCCGTCCAATCCTCTAAACCTTTATGCCATACTGGCGTATTATTTTGAATCAATTTATTGCTGACCATGTCATTAATTTGCTCGTCACTATATGGACCCGACGGCGACTTTCCATCAAGCACACAATACCACTGATTCAAAACAGGTGTTGGCGGTGGTGATTTCATAAGCTCGTCAACAGGAGTACCACAATTTTCACAAAAAGCAGCACCATCAAAAATTTCCTGACCACATTCTCTACAATACATTTTTTAAATCTCCTATCAAAATTCTAACCCCCCCCCCCGACTCTAAAAGTCAATGCTTTTCCACGCAAAAAAACTCCCAAGTTTCCTCAGGAGTTCTTACTATCAAATTCTTCTGTACCTATTCAGCAATCAAGCCTTCTGGCAGTTCCATTTTAAATACCTTTAAGAAGTTCTCAATATCTTCTTTGGCATCTTTGCCTTTGACATAGCGAATGTTCTGCTGCTTCCAT
This sequence comes from Faecalicoccus sp. LCP19S3_E2, assembly GCF_052121255.1. Taxonomy (NCBI): domain Bacteria; kingdom Bacillati; phylum Bacillota; class Erysipelotrichia; order Erysipelotrichales; family Erysipelotrichaceae; genus Faecalicoccus; species Faecalicoccus sp. LCP19S3_E2. The sequence continues at coordinate 56,689 of NZ_JBQKEP010000004.1, forward strand.
GTCTTGACCGCAATTTGTGTGTTTGGCAACCCTAAAGTATCCGCACCGGCTTTGTCGATGGCACTTGTCAATGTATCTTCGTCGGCATCCGCAATAAAGGTTTCAATTCCATCCAGAACACGACTTACTTTTTCTTGTTCATCAGCTTTGACAAACAGGGAAGCCTGTGGATAACCGGCATCTTCACTGCCGGTTTTTTTCTGCCATAATGCCTGCAGGTCTTGCAGTACACTGAACTCTTTACCATTTTCTTTCGCTTTGGCAACGGTTGCCTGTGCAACCGGCTGTGCCAATAAGGCAACCTGCTGCTGACCGGTTAATAAAGCCTGTTGTGCTTCGGCAGCCGAAGAATACCATGTAACATTTAAGCCTTCTTCTTCCACCTGATTAAAGACAAGACCCGGTACGGCATTTTGTCCAAAAGCCGCAATGGAAGCCGTTTTTAAATCGATACCTTCCGGTCCTACCAGATATAGATTTCCCCATGTCAGTACCGCATCCAGATTATAGCTTTCACTTTCACTGTACACCTTGGCACCTAAATTCGTTGGTGCTACGATAATGTCGTATTCCCCGTCTTCCTTTGCCAATTCTGATGTCAGAAGATCGCTTCCATCCACATATTCGATGCTTACATCTTCCAGATCGGCCGCTCCCTGAATACTTAAAGCCGGCGCACCGGTCGGACATAAAATTGAAACCGGTTCTACTGTTTCTTCCTTTGGCGTTGACGAAGAGCAGGCTGTCATCGCAAATGCCAGTGCAGCTGCCAATGCCAGTTTAGTTCCTTTTTTTACTTTTTGAATAAACATTTATCTTCTACCTCTTTAGTGAATTTTTCCAATGCTTCCTGTAAAGCAACCGTAGTGGATTCTTTAGAACCACTCTTACGGATTGTTACCGTTTCGTTTTCCATTTCTCCATCACCGACAACGATCTGGTAAGGCACCTTTTTCATCTGGGCTTCACGTACACGATAGCCTAATTTTTCATTACGATCATCTAACTGTACGCGCATACCCTGTGCTTGTAAAGCTTCTACAACTTTCTTGGCATAGTCTAGATGTTTTTCCTGATGAACCGGAATTACGACAAACTGCTGTGGAGCCAACCACAATGGGAAATGTCCACCAAAGTGTTCGATCAAAATTCCGATAAAACGTTCGATAGAACCATAGACAACTCGATGCAGCATGATTGGCGTTTGTTTTTTACCTTCGGAATCTACATACGTTGCGCCAAAACGTTCCGGCAGATTCATATCCAGCTGTACGGTACCACACTGCCAAACTCGACCTAAGCTATCCTTGATATGGATATCCAGCTTCGGTCCGTAGAATGCACCATCGCCCGGATTCACCTTGAAGTCCTTACCGGCATAACGGCATGCATTGGCCAGCGCTTCTTCAGACTGTTCCCAAATTTTTTCGCTTCCGATATAACCTTCTTCCGGGCGAGTGGATAACTCAATATCATAAGAAAGTCCAAATACACTATACATACGATCAATCAACATCAATACGTTTTTAACTTCTTCTTCAATCTGACCAGGCATCACAAAGATATGAGCATCATCCTGTGTAAATGTACGAACGCGGAACAAACCGTTCAAAGCCCCACTGGCTTCATGACGATGTACCTGTCCTAATTCTCCCATACGAAGCGGCAGATCTTTATACGAATGCAGATCATTGTTATAGACCAACAAAGCGCCCGGACAGTTCATCGGCTTGATCGCAAATTCACGATCATCGACCATTGTCGTGTACATATTGTCTTTATAGTGATCCCAGTGCCCGGAAGTTTCCCACAACTCACGTGACATGATGATCGGTGTTTTAATAAATTTATAGTTTTCTTTGGCATGTTCTTCATACCAGAACTGTTCCAACACATTACGCAGGATCATACCGTTAGGCAAGAAGATTGGCATACCCGGCGCATATTCCGATACCATAAACAAGCCCATTTCCTTTCCCAACTTTTTATGATCTCGTTTTTTCGCTTCTTCCAACGCTTCCAAATGCGCTTCTAATTCTTCTTTTGTTGGAAAACAAATTCCATACACACGCTGCAGCTGTTTATTTTTGGCATCGCCTTTCCAATATGCACCGGAATGTTTCAGCAGCTTAAAGTTCTTACATTCTTTAACACTATCGACATGGGGTCCACGGCAAAGATCCGTAAATTCTCCCTGCGAATACACCGTGATCGTTCCATCTTCCAGATCCTGAATCAAATCTTCTTTATAAGGATCGTCTTTGAACATTTCCTGTGCTTCCGCTTTGGATACTTCTTTACGCACAATGCGCTTTCCATCCTTGGCGATCTTTTTCATCTCTTTGGCGATCTTTTCCAGATCGGCATCATTTAAACTGACATCGCCTAAATCCATATCGTAGTAGAATCCATCCTGAATGACAGGTCCTACCCAGAACTTAGCCTGTGGATACAGACGTTTCACAGCTTGTGCCATCATGTGCGCACAAGAGTGATTCAATTTGGAAAGATATTCATCTTCCAGTACATTCACTAATTCCATACATAATCTCCTTTTCCATATAAAAAGCGACAGCATCCAAAGGACGTCTGTCGCACGCGGTACCACCTTTGTTCACATAGAAATCTATGTGCACCTCATTTTCTTTTAACGCAAGAGTACGGCTCACTTTTTCAAGGGCAATTCAAAGGGAGTAAACAACAGTTTTGTCAGAAAGTTTTCACCAGCCACTTTCCTCTCTACATCCAAAGCTCTGCGTTCATATCCTTATCATCATTGTTGGCAAAATTATAGAATGACTTGCCCGCTTTGTCAAAGAAAACACTCTTTCTTTTACAAAATCAAGTTTCCTACCTGAAAGACGATGAAGCTAACAATCCATGCCACCGCAATTTGAAATACCATCGTCTGAAACATGTATAAGATTGAACCGCTCTCTTTTTTGATCGTTCCCAAACTGGCAACGCATGGTACATACAACAAACAAAACAACATCAGACAATATGCATTTAAAGCAGTAAAGCCTAATGAGGAAAGCTGAAGGCTTAATGCCTGCATGCCGGATAAACCGTTGATATTGGAAATACCAAACAAAACAGCGGTACTGGAAACGACCACTTCTTTGGCGCTGATTCCGGCCAAAAGGGCAACGCAGATCTGCCAGAACCCAAGTCCGGCCGGTGTCATAACAGGTACCAACAAATTTCCAATCAATGCCGCAAAGCTTAATGAAATATCCTGTGTATAGCCCTGCAGACCAAAGTGCATCAAGATCCAAACGATGATCGAGGCCACAAAGATCGTGGTTCCGGCCTTGCTTAAAAAGTCTTTGACTTTATCCCAGACATAAATAAAAACAGTATAAGCGCTTGGCATCTTATAAATCGGTAACTCGATCAACAATGGATTTTTGGTCGAATCTTTATCTTTTTTATACAATAGCCAGGCAACAAATAAGGCAACGATGATGCCAATCAAGTACATACTATAGGCTGCCAATGTTGCATACCGGCCAAAAAACATACCACTAAATAAGATATAGACCGGCAGTTTGGCACTGCAGGAAAAAAACGGTGTGACAAGCATGACTCGGTGCCTGTCTTTTTTTGATTCCAAAGCGCGGCTGGCCATAATAGCCGGTACCGTACATCCAAAACCTAAAACCATAGGAATAAAGGCTCTTCCGGAAAGACCTAAACGTCCCATGATATCGTTCATTACATACGCTACTCTTGCCATATAACCACTGTCTTCCAAAAAGGCAAGTGCCAAAAATAAGATGGCAATATTGGGCAGAAAGGTGATGATACCACCAACACCGCCGATAATTCCGTTTGTCACCAGATCTAATAACCAGTTGGATACATGCATCTGTTCAAAAAGATTCGTACACAACAAGATCAGCCAATCAACAAAGCCTTCTATATAACCTTTTAAAAAGTCTCCAAATAAAAATGTTAATCCAAAAACGGCCAACATCACAACCAAAAAGAACAACATTCCCCATACCGGATGGGTGACAACCGCATCGATCTTGTCTGTCAATTCTTCTTTTGATGTCTTCCCTAATAACACTTCATGTATGATTGCTTGAATATAATCGTATTTTTGATTGATGATTTGGGTATCTTCTCCATGATCTACAATATCCGAAAGATCGATCGCATATTTCTTTTGAATTTCCTGATCATTTTCCAATAGCTTAATCGCAATCCATCTGGGATTGATAATATGCGGATCTTGTCGTACTAATCGTTCCTGAATCAAAGAGATCTTACGCTCCAAATCCGCATCGTATTCCATTGCATAACGTTTGACCTGCTCTCCATGTATGGACTGCGGACGATGATTGACCTGTGTATTCTGCCCTTCCTGCTGATGACAGGCGGCATGCATCAAGGCTTGTATGCCTCGTTTTTTTCGAGCCGTGACCGGAATAACCGGAACCCCCAGAATTTCACTTAAACGATGTAAATCAATATCCATACCACGTTTGGCCACAATATCCATCATATTCAAAGACAAAACCATAGGTTTATTCAACTCCAAAAGCTGCAACGTCAAATATAGACTTCTTTCTAAACTGGAAGCATCAACCACATCAATGATCACATCCACCTGATCACTTAAAATAAACTGTCTGGATACTTGTTCCTCCATCGTATAAGATGTCAATGAATAGGTTCCCGGCAGATCTACCAGATGAATCGTCATGTCATGATCCTGAATAGCGCCTTCCATCCGTTCTACGGTAACACCCGGCCAGTTGGCCACTTTTAAATTGGCACCTGTATAGGCATTGAATAAAGTCGTCTTCCCACAATTAGGATTTCCGATAAAACCGACTGTTATTTCTTTTGACATGGTTCCACCTCAATTTCTTTTGTTAATTCATCACCCAGGGCAAATCTAGTACCTCGAAGGTTGATGACCATGGTGCCGTTATGTTTTTTCTGTATGATCGTTATCGCTGTATGAACCGTCATGCCCAAAGATTGCAGACGATCTTTTGTCTGAGCTGGTACATACAGCTGCAAGATCCTGTATTCCTTTTTACACTTTCCTTCACTTAATTTCATATTGGTTCCTTCTTTACTTTATTCATTATATGCATTTCTTTCCATTTGACAATCTAAAAGACATTCCACTATAATTCAGTCATGGAAAAAGAATATTTATATCAGACAAACGATCCCCAGCGCATTAAAGAAGCCCAGAAAAAAATGCCCGATACCTCTTCCATCGAGCAATTGGCTGACTTCTATAAGGTCATGGGAGATACGACGCGTTTAAAATTGTTGATGGCACTGGAAACCGGTGAGTTTTGTGCCAGTGATTTAGCCAATGTATCCCAGATGACACGCAGTGCAGTTTCCCATCAGTTGAAAACTCTCAAAAGCAATAAACTGGTCAAGAGTCGTAAAGAAGGAAAAACCGTCTATTATTCTTTAGATGATGAACATATACATTCTGTCTTAAAAGTTGCGTTAGAACACATTCTCGAATAAAGCACAAAAACAGCCGTTTGGCTGTTTTTTTCTTATCCTATTCTTCAATAGCGGCAATGACTTCCACTTCCACCAGCACTTGTTTAGGCAGTTCTTTGACAGCTACACAACTGCGGGCCGGTTTTTCAGTGATATACGATGCATAGACTTCATTAAAAGCCGCAAAATCTTTCATATCCGCTAAAAAGCATGTTGTCTTGATGACCTTGGAAAAGTCAGTTCCTGCTTCTTTTAAAATCTGTTCCAGATTTTTTAAGACCTGATTAGCCTGACTTTGAATATCACCGCCAACGATTTCACCGGTAACAGGATCCAAAGGAACCTGACCGGAAGTATATAGAACACCATTATGCACGACAGCCTGTGAATAAGGACCGATTGCAGCCGGTGCTTTCTCCGTATGTATTTTCTTCATGAAACCCTCCTATAGTAACTTAAAGCCTGCTTTGGTAAGACCTTCACGCACCGCTTTGATATGTTCAAAATTGCGCGTTTCCAAATTGATACGTAATACACAATCGGTAATATTGCTGCCTTCGCTGGCTTTTTCATAGTACACACTGTTGACGTTCGCACCATATTGCGCAATTGTAGCTGATACGCCCTGCAGCTGACCCGGTTTATCTTTCAGCTGAATGACTAAAGTATCACTGCGACCCGACTTCAACAAACCGCGTTCGATAACCTTGGAAAGGATCGTTACATCAATATTTCCTCCGGAAAGGATACAAGCCACATTCTTTCCTTTGACCGGTACTTTATTAAACATTACCGCAGCCACCGAAACGGCACCGGCCCCTTCGGTGATCAGCTTTTGATTTTCAATCAGAGAAAGAATAGCACCGGCCACCTCATCATCACTGACAGTTACGATATCATCTACATATTTCTGACAAAGATCAAACGTATGTGTACCCGGTTCTTTGACTTGAATACCATCCGCAATCGTATTGACACTTTCCAGTTGAATGATCTGTTCCTCTTTTAAGGACTGTACCATGCTGGCAGCACCCTCAGCCTGAACACCATACACCTTCACATTAGGATTCAAGCTTTTGATCGCAAAGGCAATACCACTGATTAGCCCACCGCCACCAACCGGTACGACAACCACATCCAGATTCGGCAGCTGTTCCAACAGCTCCAGACCAATTGTTCCCTGTCCGGCAATCACGTCTTCATCATCAAAAGGATGAATAAAGGTGTAACCACACTGATCTCTTAACTCTAAAGCGCGATTATATGCATCATCATAAACGCCTTTGACTAACTCTACCTTGGCACCATAGCCCTTGGTTGCTTCCACTTTGGAAATCGGAGCTCCATCCGGCAGACAAATAATCGAAGGAATACCATTTTGTGTAGCCGCAAACGCTACCCCCTGTGCATGATTACCGGCGGAACAGGCAATCACACCTTTTTTCTTTTCTTCTTGTGAAAGCTGTGAAATCTTATAATAAGCACCACGAAGCTTAAATGATCCGGTATTTTGAAGATTTTCAGTTTTTAAATATACGTTGGCTTCCGGATTGATTTTCGGAGCGTGTAAAACGTCCGTTTTTCGGGCTACACCCTTGAGCACATAACTGGCATGATAAATTTTATCAAGACTTAGCATGTGACATCCTCCTTTCCTTCTAAAGCCGACAATTGTTCCACCAACTGTCTGGCCGCTCTGGCCGATCGTCCGGCTTTTCGCAAGGCAAACTGCTCTGCCTTTAGAGCCAAGACTTCGCGATCCATCGTAAGACCATATTGATCTGCCAAGCCATAGACGATATCCAAATAAAGATCCTTCTTTGGCTTTTCATAATACACTTTCATCCCAAAGCGTTCTGAAAGAGAAATCGTTTCCTGCATCGTATCATTGCGATGGATCTCATCTCCCTGCCGGGACTGGAACGTTTCTCGAACGATATGGCGACGATTGCTTGTCGCATAGATCACTGTATTGTTGGAGCGTACCGATACACTTCCCTCCAACACGGCTTTTAAAGCGCTGAAATCATCATCATTTTCCTGAAATGACAAATCATCAATAAACAAAATAAATTTTAAAGGATTTAAAGCTAATACATCCAATAGCTTTGGCAACAGATGCAGTTCTTTTTTACCTAACTCGATCAAACGAAGTCCCTTAGAGGCATATTCATTGGCTATGGCTTTGACCGTAGCACTCTTTCCTGTACCGGCATCACCGTATAAAAGAACATTGCTGGCCATATTTCCCTGCAGTAAAATCTCCGTATTGGCGATAACCTGCTGACGTTGCAGATCATAGCCGATCAAATCCTTGAAAGTAATTGAATCTGGATAGGCAACCGGTTTTAAATAGAATCCCGGTTTTTCCTCCGTTTCTTCTAAGCGGAATGTCATAAAACGTGCATATTCGCCAAAACCAAACTGGTCAATATGCTCTAAGCGCTCCAGATAAATGGTCTTTAAATCAGTAGGTTCTACGCTCCAGTTGGCCTTAAATCCCTTCATTTTGAAAGCTTCCGGTTCCATTTGTGACATTTCTTCCAGAATATCCAATTCAAAAGAAGCCGCTTCACGAATAGAGTACGGGATGCTTTTTTTGGAACATGCCATAGAAACCAGACAATTCTCTAAAGAAAGTACTTTTGAAACGAGATATCTTGTCCAGTTATCCGTATTTTGTTCATATAAAGAACTCACAAATGTCGCATAACTCTCCAAGTCTTCTTTTCGTAATAAACGATAGAAGTTTTGAATTACTTTATCCTTCTCCAGTTCTTTAAATACGGTAAAAGTCTGAACATCACTAATGATTTTTAAACTCATCGGTTGATTATAGCTCCTTTATCGGCACTGCTGACAAGCTTTGCATATCGTTTTAAATAACCTGTCACATTTTCTTTTTTCAGAATCTGCATTTCTTCTTTACGCTTTGCCAATTCCTCTTCGCTGACCTTTAAGGTAATCGTATGATTTGGAATATCGATAGCAATCAAATCACCATCTTTGACATAGGCAATCGTGCCCCCGGAAACAGCTTCCGGTGAAACATGACCAATGCTGGCACCTCGGGTTGCTCCGGAGAAGCGTCCATCTGTGATCAAGGCCACTTCTTTATCCAATCCCATACCGGCAATCGCACTGGTTGGGGACAACATTTCCCGCATGCCCGGTCCACCGGCTGGCCCTTCATAACGAATCACAACGACATCGCCGGCTTTAACTTCTTGTCCAAAGATTCCTTTGATGGCCTCTTCTTCACTGTTATAGACTTTGGCCGGTCCTTCATGCATCAACATTTCTTCAGCCACGGCACTGCGTTTGACAACACAGCCATCCGGTGCCAAGTTTCCATATAAGACCGCAATACCACCGGTCTGTGAATATGGCTTATCGATAGGTCGAATGACTTCTGAATTTTTGTTGATGTGACCAACCAAATTTTCCTTTAATGTCTTACCGGTACAAGTCATAACATCCGTATATAGCAAGCCTTTTTTATCCAGCTCATTTAAGACGGCATGGACCCCACCGGCAGCATCCAGTTCCTCAATATAAGTTGGACCGGCCGGTGCCAAATGACAAAGATTTGGTGTTTTGGCACTGATTTCATTGACCTTCTTTAAATCGATTTCAATGCCACATTCATTGGCGATAGCCGGCAGATGCAACATCGAATTGGTTGAGCATCCTAATGCCATATCCGCTGTTACTGCATTATGGAAAGCTTCTTTGGTCATGATATCTCTTGGACGAATATTTTGGCGATACAACTCCATCACCTGCATACCGGCATGTTTTGCCAGTTCAATACGCTTGGAGTAAACCGCTGGAATCGTACCATTACCGGCCAGTCCCATTCCTAAGACTTCGGTTAAACAGTTATGCGAATTGGCGGTGTACATACCGGAACAAGAACCGCAGGTCGGACACGTATTCAATTCATATTCTTTCAGCTTTTTGCCATCAATCTTTCCGGCCTGATAAGCTCCAACCGCTTCAAACATGCTGGATAAAGATGTTTTATGTCCATCGATTCGTCCAGCTAACATCGGTCCACCGGAAACAAAGATCGTCGGTACGTTGATACGAGCAGCAGCCATCAAAAGACCAGGCACGTTTTTATCACAGTTAGGAATCATGACCAGGGCATCAAAAGCATGCGCCAAAGCCATTGCTTCCGTTGAATCCGCAATCAAATCACGTGTCACCAGAGAATAACGCATACCGGCATGTCCCATGGCGATACCATCACAAACCGCAATGGCCGGGAAAACGATTGGTGTACCTCCGGCCATGGCCACTCCCATTTTTACTGCTTCAGTAATCTTATCCAGATTCATATGTCCGGGTACGATTTCGTTATATGAGCTGACAATTCCTACTAAGGGCTTCTCAATTTCTTCATTGGTCAATCCCAGAGCATGCAACAAAGAGCGCTGTGGGGCTTTATCAAAGCCCTCCTTCATAGCTTTACTTGACATCTCGTTTAATTCCTCCTATTAAAGCATTAGACAATCCAGAGGATTGTCTAATGAAAAATACTAGTTATTGATCAGCTTGTCTTCATCGGACCAGCTGTATAAAGAACGTACTTCTTCTCCGACTTTTTCACAGTCATGATCGGCTGCTTTTTTACGCAGCGCATTGAAGTGTACGCGGTTTCCATATGGTGACATTTCCAGTAAGAAATCCTTGGCAAATGTTCCATCCTGAATATCGCTCAAGATCTTCTTCATCGCTTTCTTTGTATCTTCAGTAATGATCTTTGGCCCGGTAATGTAATCACCATATTCAGCTGTATTGGAAATAGAATAACGCATTCCCGCAAAACCAGACTGATAGATCAGATCAACGATCAGCTTCATTTCATGGATACATTCAAAGTAAGCATTCTTTGGATCGTAGCCGGCTTCACAAAGTGTTTCGTAACCAGCCTGCATCAAAGCACAGACACCACCGCAAAGCACTGCCTGTTCTCCAAATAAGTCTGTCTCAGTTTCAGTCTTAAATGTCGTTTCCAATACACCGGCACGACTTCCACCAATTCCGGCCGCATAGGCTAAACCAAGATCCCAGGCATCTCCTGTGGCATCCTGTTCTACCGCAATCAGACAAGGAACCCCTTTTTCTGCTTCATATTCACTACGTACAGTATGTCCCGGCCCTTTTGGTGCGATCATGATTACATTGACATCCTTAGGTGGAACGATACATCCAAAATGAATATTGAAGCCATGGGCAAATGCCAATGTCTTTCCAGCCGTTAAATTCGGGGCAATTTCACTTTCATAGACTTGTTTTTGTTTTTCATCCGGAATCAGGATCATGATGATATCACTGGCTTTTGTCACATCCGCAACACTCATAACTTCCAATCCCTGTTTTTTCGCCTTTTCAATAGAACGGCTTCCTTCGTACAACCCGACTACTACATCCACACCGGAATCTTTCAGGTTTAGAGCATGCGCATGCCCCTGAGAACCATAACCGATAATGGCTACTTTCTTCCCATCCAGTTTCTGGATATCGCAATCCTGCTGATAATAAATTTTAGACATTGTAAACACTCCTTTTCTTTACTCTTTACATTTTTGACTGTCTTCAAATGTTTGCGTTTCTGAATTTAAATACTTACAACCTCTTTCCAAAGAGGTAATACCGGTTCGACACATCTCCAAAATGCCCAATGGTTTAACTACGGTGATAAACGCTTCGATCTTCGATGTGTTTCCGGTAATTTCTACACATAGTGTATTCGGAGAAAAATCAATGATCTTTCCTCTGAAAATATCCACGGCCGACAAAATATCACTTCTTGTCTCCTGCTTGTTTCTTAATTTGATCAACGCCAGTTCTCTTCGAACGCTGTCATCCTCTGGCATTAACTTTACTTCATGTACGTTATAAAGCTTTCTGGCCTGTTTCATGATCTGTTTACGTGTGGCATCATCACCCTGTGCACAGATCGTAACACGGGAAAAGCGAGGATCTTCGGTTCGTCCAACCGTCAACGAATCAATATTGAATCCACGACGGGTGAACATAGAACTGATACGTGTCAATACACCGGACTTGTTTTCAACAAGTAAGGCAATCACAAAACGATTTTCCATCAGTTCTCCTCCATTTCCGTAATGATATCATCAAATGATCCACCCGGTGGCAGCATTGGCAATACCATTTCATCTTTATCGATCAGACAATCTACCAAAACCGGTCCATTTGTATGCATGGCTTTTTCTATATTTTCATGAAGCTCATCCATATTGGTAATACGATACGATGGAATACCAAAGGCATCCGCCAATTTTTGATAATCCGGCATACCGGAAAGATTGGTCTGGGAATAATGTTTGTCAAAGAACAGATTCTGCCATTGACGTACCATACCTAATACACCATTGTTCATGATGATGATCACAACAGGTGCCTGTAGTTTCGACAACGTGGAAAGCTCATTCATATTCATACCAAAGCTTCCATCTCCGGTAAATAAAACTGTTTTCTTGCCCGTTGCCAAAGCAGAACCGATAGCAGCTCCCAAACCAAATCCCATGGTACCCAAACCACCGCTGGTAATAAATGTACGCGGTTTATTGAATTGGTAATACTGAGCGACCCACATCTGATGTTGTCCTACATCAGTCGCAATCGGCATATCCGGTGTCGTATATTTTTGAACTTCTGTAATCAGTGTATAAGGATTTAAGGTATCTAGAGAAACTGTCCTTTCAAACTGTTGAGCTTCTTCCTGTTTTAACGCTTCAATTTGCTTCTGCCATTCTACATTGGACTTTGTTTCCAACATCGGTAAAAGCTCCTGCAAAGCTTCTTTGACATCGCCGCCGATTCCTAAATCCACAATGATGTTTTTATCCACTTCCGCACGATCAATATCAATATGTACGATCTTTGTGCGGTTTCCATATTTATTGACATCACCGGTAGCACGATCCGAGAAACGAGCACCAATAACGATCAACAGGTCAGCTTTGCTCAAAGACTTGGAGCTGGCGTAATGTCCATGCATTCCGACCATTCCCAAAAAGCGAGGATTGTTGTGATATACAGAAGAAAGTCCCATCAAGGTGGAACCGATTGGTGCATCCATCACATTGGCAAATTGCTCAATTTCCTGCGTTGCATCAGCTACCAAAGCACCGCCACCTACATAAATGAATGGTCTTTGGCTTTCCTTGATCATCTTGGCAAGTTTTTCCAGCTTATACGTTTTAGGTTTACGTTGCTCTTCTTTTTCTACAACCGGCATCTTCGTATATTCATATTCGGCAATCTGTACATCTTTTGGAATATCGATTAAAACCGGTCCCGGTCTTCCAGACTTCGCAATTTGAAAAGCATGGCGAATCGTATCCGCTAAATCCTCAATACGTTTCACAAAAAAGTTATGTTTTGTCACAGGAATCGTAATACCCGTAATATCTACTTCCTGAAAACTGTCTCTTCCAATCAATGAATTCGGCACATTTCCTGTAATTGCCACCAACGGCACAGAATCTAAATAGGCCGTGGCAATTCCCGTCACAAGATTTGTGGCACCCGGCCCGCTTGTCGCAATCACGACGCCAACGCCACCGCTGCTTCTGGCATACCCATCTGCCGCATGAGAAGCTCCCTGTTCATGAGCTGTCAGGACATGATGTATTCGATCATCCGCTTCATAGATCGCATCATATAAATTGATGACCTGACCACCAGGATAACCAAACACAAATTTTGTTCCCTGCTCGATCAACGTTTCAATCGTGATCTGCGCTCCCGATAGTTTCATGTTCTCACCTTTCTTTTCTAATATCGACTATTATAACAGAAAATTCTTTCATTTTACACATATTTTGAAACTTTTTTCATACTATTTTCATTATTTTCAAAAACTATACAAATCTACTTTAAACTGATACACTTATTCCATGAAAGTTATTATTAGCCCTGCCAAACAAATGAAGATTTGCGAAGACGATCTCCTGCCTCTTTCAACCCCTCGTTTCTTAGACAAAGCAGCCTGTCTTCTACATCAGCTTCAATCCAAAAGCTATGAAGAGTTAAAAGAAATCCTACAATGCTCCGATAAGCTTGCCACAGAGGCCTATCAAAACTATCAAACCTTCCGATTTGATCAAAACCCTTCTGCCGCTATACTAACGTATAAAGGAATTCAATACCAGTATATGGCACCTCAAATCTTAGAGGATGCATCACTTTCTTATCTGCAGAATCATCTTTTCATCCTATCGGGTTTATATGGGATCCTTAGACCTTTTGATGGCATTGTAAAATATCGTTTGGAAATGCAGGCAAAAGTGCCAAATTCTCTATATGACTATTGGACAGATGATTTAGCCAATACCATCAATGACAATGTGATCTTAAATCTAGCCAGCGAAGAATATGCCAAATGCATACGCCCCTACAAAGCTTTGATCGATGTTCACTTTTACGAACAATTACCAAATAAAAGAGTAGAAAAAGGCGTTTACGTCAAAATGGCACGAGGCCAAATGGTACGTTTTCTGGCAGAACATCAAATAGAATCACTAGATGATGTGAAAAAATTTCGTGAAAGTGGCTATGAATTTGACGAAGAGACAAGCACAGAAACTGTATTCAATTTTGTCAGAAAATCAAATAACCACGAATTGAACATAAAAACCAAGCATAGTAAATGAGACCTTTGAAAATACAGAGGTCTCATTTATTTTAATTTCGTTCAAAAATTAAAGATATATCAACAGCTTTTGTTTTTTTATTCGACGTCTAATGCATCTGTAGAGATTTTAAAATAGCCGGTCGTAAAGATGCTTCTACTCCTAATAAATCCATGGCTTCTTCTATATTCGAAGTTACATGATTCTTCATTAAATTTATAACACTTCTTCGAATTCCTTCATCTTTCCCTTTTTCCCAGATCGCATCACTGAATGTACACATCTTTCTCATCTCGCTTTCTGTTTCCTTTTCCAATAGTATACCATACTTCTTCTCTAGGATTTCTATCCTCTGCTCATAGCTTCTTTGCGATAGAAACAAGATCTCCAGATACTCCATAACACTCTTTTCACTGCTCAGGATCTCTTCCATGCTCTTGTGATCGCTGTTGTTTCCGGGGATACAGTAATATGATCTCCATCAGGTCATAAAACTCTTTTGCATGTTTAAGATGAACCACAATGTTTCTTTCTTCGATCCTGTATCTATTGATCGTATTGTCCTTATACCTCGCATGGCGCAAACAGATCCAAAAAGTGATTATTTTTTGTATGTTGTCAAAGTCATCTTCTTTAAAGCCTTCCGGATCGTTTCTTTGTCGGGCCACCATTCTTGTGGCATAGTAAAAGCCTCGATGAAACAGATCATAGGTACCGGGATCCATCCCCTGTGGTTCGATATCGATCCACATCGAGTTGCTGTTTTGTGGATTTTTGAGCTTATAGAGAAGATCATAGCGGATCATACTTCCCCTGATACTTTGATCCTCCACATTTTTACTGATCATCTTGTCAAGGCTTTGTCCTTCATCCAGCAGATCCTGTATCTCTTCCAGGGAAAGATCCTTATATTCTTCCAGACAGGACTGGAACAAATAGGACAGGATCTGTTTATACGACAGGATCTTCTTGCACTGTTCATCATACAGTCGTTTTGACTCCTGCACGATTTCTTTCAATTCTTTCTTGTCTTCCATTTGAGTTCCCTCCTTTTCTCTACACTATTTAATATGTATGAAAAGAGAAAACTATTAAAAATTCTTTTAAAAACAGTAAGTGAGTCCTAATTTTTTAGAACACACCTTCATCTTTTAATTGATCTGAATCTCCATATACGTTTTATAAAATTTCAACTATGCTTGCCAACATTTATTAACCAACAATAATATAGTTTACAAACTATAAAAAAAGAGTGATTTCTCACCCTTGTAGTTGTGAATGTGCTTCTTCAATTAAAGAAACGACTAACTTTGTCTGTTCACAAAGTCTTTGATATTCTTTTTTATCGTCCTTTTGAATAATATTTTCAAAGACCTGACACTCATAAATCATATGTGGAAGCTGGTCAATACCTAACTCTACTGTTGTTTCTTGGTCTTCCTTGCCAATCATATCACCTTTTAGAGGTAAAAACTGTACATGTTTACAAACACCACAGCTCGAACCATAGACACGAATCGTTCCCTGATCTCCCTGAATAAAGACTTGGTTTGGTGAACTGCTATCTTTAGCACCTACACAAATGGCCAGCTTATCCGGATACCGAAGAATCGCAATACCGCTGGTATCGATACCATTAAAACCTTGATTTGCGTTATACTCTATTGAGTCCGGTTTTCCAAAAAGACCGGTTACAAAATGAAGACAATATACATTGATATCCATCAAAGCTCCACCATTAAAAGCCGGATCAAATACATTGGTTACCTGATGATTCTTATATTTATCATAGCGTGACGAAAACTGTGAAAAGTTACATTGAACCAGCTGTACTTTTCCGGTATCTCTTAGATGCTCTTTTACGATCTGATAGTTTGGAAGATGAATTGTTGTAATTGCTTCAAAAATATAACGATTGTTTTGATCTGCCAGATCAAAAAGCTCCTGTGCTTCATGCAGTGTAGGTGTAAATGGTTTTTCACAGATGACATGCTTTCCTGACTGCAGCGCTCTTTTTGACTGTTCAAAATGAAGGCTGTTGGGACTGGCGACATAAATCGTATCAATGGTGATATCCTGAAGCATTTTTTCCAGGTCATGATACGATTTTTCAATCTGATGTTTTTGCGCATAGGCTTCCGCTTTCTCTTTTGTTCGAGAATATACGGCAACCACTTCAACATCCTTTGTCTGTTTCATCGCATCAATCATACGATCTACGATCACACCAGATCCAATCGTTCCTACTCTCATGTCAGATCCTCCTTGTTCTCTTTTACTTCTGTTTCTTTTTTATTTTCATGGGCCTTGTTGTCACGCCAGCTTTTTCGGTCGCTCGGCTTTTTCTTTGGCTTTGGAACATCTCGGTAAATCCTGAAACATACACCATCCTCTGTATTAAAGCCTTTTACATGATATTTATTAGCTTTAACAACACGAGATACGATAGAAAGGCCTAAACCAAAGCGTCCGCCCTCGCCTTTTTCATAAGGCCTGAAAAGAGCTTCGATTCGATCCTCCGGCATCTTTGGACCATCATTGGATATCTGTAAATCATTTTCCCGGACCGCAATCTGTATATAGCTTTTCGCATAACGGAATGCGTTTTCCATAATATTTTCAATACAAACACGCCAGGATTCCAAAAGTCCGTCAAAGAAGACTTCTTCCACATCAGTAATGATGCGAATTTCCGGACGAATCACCGCCGAATTTAATACGACTTCCTCCACAACTTCTTTCATATTGGTCACAACGCCCTCGGCATCACTGGTAATCAAATATTCAATACGATTCAAATACAATAAGTTATGTACTTTTGCTTCCAATCGATTGGCATTATCTAAGATCACATCGATACTTTTTTCCAGGGTTCCATACGGATATATACCATCCTTAATGGATTCAGAATACGATTTGATCGTGGCAATCGGTGTTTTTAGATCGTGAGAGATGTTATGAATCATTTCTTCTTTCACTTTTTCCTGCTTTTGCAGCTCATCCTTCATATTGACCAGTTCTTTGGCCACTTCTCCGATCTCATCATCGCGATTCAAATGCAGTTCCACTTCTTTTCCCTGCTTCACCTGCGCAATATACGATTTGATCTGATTCAAAGGATGAATGATTGAGAAAACCCAGATCATCATGATGATGATAAAGATACAAAATGCCAGTATCGTACCATAAACCGTGGATTCAACCAAAGTATTTCGTATGCTTTGCGGATAGGCATCATCCATAAAGCTGACCAAAACGATCACACCGTTGGTTGTCTGTACCTGCTGGAGTCGATAATAATATTGTATGCTTTGATTTGAAATCGTTCCCTGCATTTCTTCATTATGATCCGAAACCATATTTGCGGATTGGTTGATCAAATAACGATATAGGCTTTGATCGACATCATCGGCATTGTCCGGATTTAAAATTGTGATCTGCATTTCATTGCTTTTGCTGTCTTTGGAAACGATACAGTTAGTTTGTATGTTATCGCTGGACAAAGCTTTATAAATCGCATCATAGGCATCCCCGGCACCTAATAAATTCGATTTCAATAAAGAAACAATAGGCTGCTGGCGACTGGACATGGTCGTGTACATCTGATTGGCAATCATATTGTCAATGTTATTGCTGAGATAAAAAAAGAAAAACGTCGCAAAAAAACTGATAAACAGCAGTATCATCAATAAGACCTGCTGTGTTAAAGAAAGCTTTTTAAAAAATTGAGAAAACATGAACCTATCCTAAACGATATCCGTATCCATAAATGGTATGGATGTTCAGATTCGGTAGTTTTTTACGTAAACGACGTAACGTATCATCCACTACACGATCACTTCCAAAGTAATTTTCATCCCATACGTTTTCTAAGATCTTATCTCGTGAAAAGGCAATACCTTTATTTTTAATAAACATCATCAAAAGATCAAATTCCTTTGTCGTCAGTTCAATTTCAACATTATCGGCATAGATCTTACGCTGTTCTTCATCCAGTTCATATCCATCTACCGCAATACGGTTATTGTCATCCTTATAGGCACGTTTGATGATATTGTTGACACGAAGCACCATTTCTTTAGGTGAAAATGGCTTTGTGATATAGTCATCACAACCTTTTTCTAAACCGATGATGCGGTCAAATTCTTTATCACGAGCTGACATAAAGATAACCGGTGTTTCCGGTCCCTGCAGACGGATCTCTTCAATTAGATCAAAGCCGGATTTGTCATCCAACATGATATCCAGAATCCACAAATGCACATCATCATCCTGAACGTGAGCACTGGCTTCTTCATACGTATAGTAAGAACGTACTTCGTAGCCTTCTTTGCGTAAATATTGCGCAACCAGGTTGTTTAGATCTTTTTCATCTTCAACCACACAGATTACTCGCTTCATGATCTCCCTCCTTAATACTGACTTTCCTCTATAAAATCAACGACACGCTGTACATACTGCTGGCAAAGTTCATCTGTCTTTGCCTCTACCATGACACGAACCAATGGCTCTGTACCACTTGGACGAACTAAAATACGTCCTTCATCCTTTAATTCGTCTTCCACTTCTTTAACGACCTTCCACAAGGCTTCATCTTTTAAAGCTGCTTCTTTATCGTTTACTTTAACATTTTTTAAAAGCTGTGGATAAATAAACAATCCTTCCGAAAGCTCCTCTAACGATTTTCCGGTATTCTTCATGATTTCTAAAAGTTTCAATGCCGTTAATAAGCCATCGCCTGTTACTGCATTTTCATAGAAAATGATATGTCCGCTTTGTTCTCCACCCAGATAGTAATCGTTTTTCTGCATTTCTTCAAATACATACTTATCACCGACCGGTGTTTGTACATAATCGATCTTATTGGCATCTAAAGCTTTATACAAACCTAAATTAGCCATGACAGTTGTTACACACATATTTTTATTCAAGCGGTTAACCGATTTCATATATCTTGAACAGATGTATAGAATGTAATCTCCATCGACAAGTTCACCTTTGGCATTGACCGCAATCAAACGATCGGCATCGCCATCAAAAGCCAAACCGATATCATAGTCGCCCTCTTTGACCATCTGCTGCAGCTTTTCCGGATGTGTAGAACCACAGTTTTTATTGATATTGATTCCATTTGGTGAATTGGAGATAGCTTCTACGGTTGCACCTAAAGAATCTAAAGTTTCAATCGCGGTACTGGTGGCGGAACCATTGGCATTATCGACCGCAATCTTAAAGCCACTTAAATCGACCGGCACGATTTCCTTTAACCAGGACATATAAATTTCCAGGCCATCCTGCCATTCAAAGTATTCTCCGATCTTATCTCCGGTATTTAAAGTCAGAGTACTTTTGCCATCGATATAATCTTCGATCTGTAAAAGCACATCTTCTTCCATCTTCTCCCCGTTATGATTGAAGACCTTGATTCCATTATCATAATAAGGATTGTGACTGGCCGATACCATGATACCGCAGTCAAAGCGCTCTTTTTGAATCAAATAGCTTACAGCCGGTGTAGGACATACCCCTAACAAATAGACCTGTGCTCCCATGGAAGTAGCGCCGGCTGCCAATCCCAATTCAAACATATCACCGCTCAAACGTGTATCTTTTCCAATCAGGATACGAGCATGCTTTTCTTTTCCATAATACATGCCCAGATACTGACCAATTTGAATGGCCATATCCAGTGTCAATCCCTCATTGGCACGTCCCCGCACGCCATCGGTACCAAAATATTTTCCCATAATTCTATACTCCTATTCTGTATCTTCTCTTTCAACCGTTGCTTCGATCGTTGTAGGATCGATTTCCACTTGTACACGGTTACCATCCGCATCATAAGCCACAACATTGGCATTGACTTTCGCAGAATTACCGCTGGTAAATCCACTGACATCCACGATAGCACGTACAAATCGAATCGCATTCAGCTCATCCGCTGTAGCTCGAATCGTAACACTGTTGACTGCTAAAGTCGGTGTCTTGAAATCCGATGCCTTTTGTCCGGCTCCGATCAAGATTTCCGGTGCTACACTAAAGACACGTGTACGCTTAGATGTGATCGTGGCCGTGACCGTCGCCGGTGATATGGAAGCCTTAATGGTCGATGGAAGATCCTCCAGTGCCAAATCGATAATATAGCTTCCCTCTTTATACTGGCTCAAATCCGCTTTTACCGTCAAATTCGGATGTTGCTTCTGATACACTTCTATATCGGTTTCCTCACCAGATAGCGTTACCTGCACACTGGAAGGAATACCACTGACCTCATACTTATTCTGATCTAAATTGATCTCTGTATTCACATTTCCCAGATCGACGACCGTTGTCGTATCATTAAACAGTTCGATACGAATATCCTGATAATCAATGGCGATACAAATCACCAGAGAAGCAATCAAAGAGATGATCAAGGAACCTGCTTTATTGAAAACAACACGATCAAACAATTTATTAAAGCGTCGAAAGAAAGAATACAGCACTTCCAAAAAACGATCCAAAAAACCTGCAGAGGATTTATCCTTACTTGGCTTTGCCATGCGTATTCACCCCCTGCCTTGTGAGATCGACAATTTCCAGTGGTTGGATTCTTTCATCCACATTCTGTTGTTTACGCATCTCAATTTGTCTGCGCGAACGATTGAACCCCAGACTTTTAGCCGTATCAATGATTGGCCTGAACAATGGACTGCCTGTTGGTTTTTCTGTATCCGGCACAAGCAAATTGCGCAAAAGACGGGAAAGTGCCTCTGGTTTATATTGCGTCAGCTGACCATTCATGGCTACCGAGATATTGCCTGTTTCTTCACTGACGATGATCGTAATAGAATCCGTGATTTCACTGATACCTACCGCCGCACGATGTCTAGCCCCATACTTGCTGGGAAGATCCTTTGTCGTAGGTGGAAAATAAGCTGCCGCACAGGCAATCTTATTTCCAATGATGATTACCGCTCCATCATGCATGGGTGTCCCATACTGAAAGATCGTACCCAAAAGCTCACTTGATACAACCGAATCCATTTCGATTCCTGTATGTACATAATCTTCCATCGATGAATTTCGCTGAATGGAGATCAAAGCACCCGTCTTGGTCTTTGACATCTGCTCACAGGCACGAACCAGTTCTTCGATCATATTGATCTGCTCTTCCTTGGAAACATTGGCACCTAAGATAGAAGACGATTTACCAAACTTTTCCAACATGGCACGTATTTCCGGCTGAAAAATGATCACGATGACGACAACGCCCCAGTTCACAAAGATACTGATCAGAAAGCTTAATGCGTTTAATCCCAGTAATGTAGAAAGCCCTTGTGCGATAATGATAAACAAGATTCCCTTTGTGATCTGAATCGTTCGTGTGTTATTGCGCACGATACGCAATGCATAGTAAATCAATGCCCAGACAACAAGAATGTCTAAAATCAGCCGCAGGAGCAATGAAATATCGCTGAGCGTTATATTCATTTCCTTACCCCCTTATACGTTTTATTTTAAAATTGTATGAATCATAGAACCTACCGATTCATAGAAAACGCTTGCATTTTCTTTAACAGCTTCATCCGCCATTTCCATACAGGCGCCATGATATCCATACGTCATTAGCGGAATATCATTGTAGGAATCACCGATGGTATAAACATCTTCTTCATTTGTATTGGTATATTCCACGACAAATTCCAAACCGGTTGCCTTGGAAACTCCTTTAGGAACAACATCCACTACAAAGTTATTGGCATAAGCTACTACGATCTCCCCAAAGAACATATTAATGTTTTCTGCCAATGTAACCGCCAGATTCTGTTCTGACATGGAAATAACGATCTGGGCGATCTTTTGCGTATTGATCAGATCATCCACGCTCATATCACTCTGCATTTCCGGATAACGACGATCCGTAATACTTTCATCAATCGTCATTTTGTGACGATGTACACCATCATTGATCACAACACTGGCAACGCCTTCTTCCTGCTTGGCCGCATAAATGATATCCACCGCTGTTACGATATCCAAATAATACGAAAGCAGTTCATGTCCTTCTCGATCAAAAACCATACCGCCATTATTCGTAATATAGTAATCAGCCGGTAAATCGTATTGTTTGGCCTGTGTCTCAATGGATTCCATAGATCGACCCGTACATAAAACAAACAGGTTGCCGGCCTTTTTCCAATCCTGAATCGCCTGTAGATCCTCAGGCATAATATGTTTTGCGTATTTTAAAGTTCCATCATAATCCGTAGCTAATAGTTTCATACAAGATCCTCAACTTTTCTATTTATGTATATAATATACCACAGTTAAAAAAAATCACATAATTCAAACCAAAAAAATAAGAATCCGAAGATTCTTATTTCATGTATTACTCAACTGGACTGAACTGATCTTTTCCTACACCGCACAATGGACAAACAAAATCTTCAGGAAGATCTTCAAACTTTGTACCCGGTGCAATACCTTGTTCAGGAATACCTACGGATTCATCATATTCCCATCCACATACATCACATACATATTTTTTCATTAGTATTTCCTCCTTGCCTATACTATGACAGATTTCTTCAAAAATTGCATCTATTTTGACTCTTTTTTGACCATTTTTTCATTTCAGTTTCCATCTATATCAAAAGAAGGCAAGACTACAAGTCTTGCCTTACAAATTCAGTTGTTGTATAAGTTCATCTATTGAGATGTTACCCACATAACGTATTTTCCACAGCATTTTCCGATTGCTCCAATATTCCGGTGTCTGTGCTCTTTTTATGTAGGATTAGATGACAGCTTCATGATATGCAAAGATGGTTTTATCTGTGAAATCCATCACCTGACAGCCTTACCAGCCTGTCAATCTTTCATCCACGCATTCATCAAGTTTTACGGAATGTTTTTTTTCGGATTGCTCCGACATACCCTTTGGAGTCTTCTCTCCATAGTTTCGTGCTTTGCCGGAAAAATCAATTTCCGACGATTAAACTATTGTCATCTTCCCACCGCTCTCTATCATTTCATTTAGAAAGGAAACCTTTCGCTTACTTTTATTTCCTTTGTTCACTTACAGTATAAATGATTTTAAAACGATCACAAGTACTCTGTCCATCTTGGTTGTCATATTGTCTTTTTTGACCTTTGTTTAGCCAAAATCTTCTTTTTTTGCGCTCTGGAAAGCGGCACCTTATCACCATTGCTAAGTTCTACTTCATCTTTAAACCAGCCTACGATGTATTTGGCGTTCACCAGATAGGACACATGTACGCGCAGAAATCCAAAATCAGCCAGACGTTCTTCTAAATCAGCCATGTTGGCTCGCTCATGAAATTCCCCTTTTCGCGTATGAAAATAAATCATCTTTTCCATTTTATCCAGATAATAAATATCCTGATAAGGCAATCGAACATGGATTCCATCATAGTTCAATTCATAGAATTCACTTTGGTGATATTGTGAAAGAAGCAGTTCTCTTTCATTTTCAATCTGCTGGCGAATCTTTGCCTTATCGATATATAAGACACGGTGTCTTTGATCATTTCCCTTTACCGCCAATACATTTTTACACAGATAAATAAACAAAGCACTGGGATGATCATGCACAAATACACTTTCTAAACGAGGTGTCTTAAATACCTCATCAAAGACAAAGATCTGATAATCCTCCACCTTCATGCGCTTTGCCAGTTCCGAGGCTTTTGTAAAGACACGAAACGTCCAATCCAGCGCATCAAAAACCTTCGCCAGGGAAAAGACAACTTCCATAGATTCTTTTTCATACTCTAACAAGGCAACTTTGATCATACTTTTATGATAAAGAAAAAAGACCGCAAAATCAATTGCAGTCTATTCAACTTCTTCTCGCCAAAGTACAGCGCCTAACGATTTTAATTTTCCATCCAGATCCTCATATCCTCGATCGATATGATAAACGTCATGAATTTCCGTTACGCCTTCTGCCATCAAAGCGGCAATCACAAGACAGGCTCCACAGCGAAGATCGGTTGCCGTAACGCTGGTACCCATTAATGGTGTATTTCCATTGATAAAGGAACTTGGAACACGAACATCAATATCCGCTCCCATTTTATTCAGTTCATAACAATGCTTGAAACGCTCTGTGTAGATGGTTTCCGTTACGACCGATTGTCCCTGAGCACGTGTCAAAAGTGCCGTAAAAGGCTGCTGAACATCCGTGGCAAACCCTGGATATGGTTTTGTCAGAATATCGGTTGGCTTTAAAGGCCCTTCTGTCTTATACACTTCGATTGCATCCGATTCCACCTTCATTTGAATACCGATTTCTTTCAGTTTCATGGTAATAGCTTCCACATGCTGCGGAATGATATTTTCGATCCGCATCGTGTCAGCCATAGCTGCTGCGATGATCAGATACGTACTGGCTTCAATACGATCCGGAATGATCTCATGCATACAACCACCCAATCGTTCTACCCCATCAATGGTCAGCGTACTGGTACCCATACCATGAATACGTGCCCCCATTTTATTTAAAAGCGTAGCGATATCAATGATTTCCGGTTCTCTGGCCGCATTTTCAATAACTGTTCGTCCTTTGGCATAGACAGCTGCCATCATGATATTGATTGTTGCCCCTACGGAACTGATATCCAAAAAGATATTCGTTCCTACCAGTTCCTTGGCATCCAGAATATAACAACCTTTTGTATATTGTACAGTAGCCCCTAAAGCCTCAAAGCCTTTTAAGTGCAAATCAATAGGACGAGGCCCCAAATAACATCCACCCGGCATTTTGATCTCTACATGACCAAACTTTCCTAATAAAGCCCCCATAAAATAATAGCTGGCTCTAAGCTTACTAACAGCCTGTGATACCATAGGCTTATTGTTCATTTGACTTGGATCTATATAAAGTGTTTCTTCATCACACTGTTTTACATCTACATCTAATTCTTCTAACAAGACTTTTAAGGATTCCACATCACTGATATTGGGAACACCATAAATCGTTACCGGTTCGTTGGCTAAAACACAGGCAGGAATCAATGCCACCGTTGAATTCTTCGAACCACTGATTCGTACTGTCCCCCGTAAAGGATGGCCCCCTTCGATCTTGATTACTTCCTCCATACCTTACCTCCTAGACATGCTTATATATCATACACAAAACTGTGTTCATTTCAAGTGTTCCTTTTTATTCTAAAGAAATGTTTATGAAATTACAAGGAGGAATAAGAAAAGAGTCTGAGTAATCGACTCTAATCTTAAAACTCTAATTTTAAATCGATCACAAGATCATCAAAACTTTTGTATCTGTCAGAATCATAGATAAAACGAACATTTGGTATCGATTTTCTTTACTGGCATATTTCGATTAAAATCATCTATTCCATGTCCTTACTGCAATTCAAAGCTTTCTTCGTTTAAATATACAACATTGATAGAAAATAGAATGAAGAGACATATGAATGCACTTGTCAAAAATGTAAGCTTAAATCCAAAATGGTCACATGACCACCCAACAATCGGTGAGATCACAATAGCTGTTAGCGCAATACCAAAGCTTCGTAAAGACATCAAAGTTGCACGGCTAGTACTTTCAATTTCTTTTTGGAAACAAGAATTGTACGATGTATTGTTTATATTCGATAACGCTTCACAAAGAACATATAATCCCCATGCGGCAAACACATGATCAAGAAAAACAATCATTATCGAAAAAATAATCGCGGAAAGGATTGGAAGCCCTTTAACTGTAAAACCATATCCAAACTTTTGATTCAATTTTTGAGTGAACATACCTGCTACAGCACTTATCAAAAGTGGCATACCTGTTAATATACCCATTTCAAATTCTGGAATGCTCTGGCTCCTTAATATGACTGAATAGTAGTCTTCATATGGTAAAAAGATGATTGCTATAATAGAAGGCAATAAAAGTAGATATACAATTTTTCTATTTTTAATTGCCTTTTTTAAAGACACTTTTATGTCATTTTGTTTTCTGCTCATTTTTGTTAAAGAGGTTTCCCTGAACTGGAATATACAGAGCAATGAAAGGAATTGCATAAGAATGTCAAAATAAAAAACTATATCGTATCTAAAAGTCGCCAGAAAACCACCGATTATGCCCGATAATCCGATTGATGTATAAAACAAACACTTGTCAATACTTAACCAGAAGTCCATTTTATTCGGTGAAGACTTTAAGATAGATTCATTGAAAATACAATCTGCAGTTCCTGAAAGAAATGCATATGCGATTCCCCTCAATACTGATCCCAAAAATAGAACAATGAAAGATCTAGAAAACAAGGTGATGAATAAAAATAGTATAAAGACACTCTGACCAAAGATTCCACATTTCTTTCTCCCCAGCTTATCCGATATAAAACCGCTGGGAATCTCAAACAAGAGTTTTGATAATTGATAAACGCCCAATAAAGATCCTGCTTGTGTTAACGTTATCTCTTGTTGAGTCAAATAAAGTGTATAAATAAATGCTAACGGAGATAAATTTGTCAAAAAATCATAAATTAGAAAAACATAAATGTTAGCTTTATATCTCATAAAAGTTTTTCTCAATCACATCTTGCAGAATTTGAATGATGAAATTTTCCATTTCTATTTTACATTGTTTATTATTTTTGAGTTTACAGCCACCGCCACAAATTGGACCTAAATGGCATTTTAAACATTTGGGTATATCTGTGAAATAATGTTCATCTTGAATATCAGAAATAATGTAATCTTTATTACCACAAGATTCTGTACATGAATACGGAACGCCTTCATAATCATATAAAATAATACTATTACTATTACAGTAATCAAATAAAGGTAATACAAAATTGTCATCATAAATCATCGCCAACATCTGATTTAAAGGGGGATACACTAACTCTATATTCTCATGTTTATTGCAGACTCTGTTAATTCTTTTTATTAATTCAGTTTTATCTGAAATTGTTGACCTATTACTTAACAATCCTCGATTGTTCTCTACAAAGTATAGTTTTACATTATGATCTTTACAAAGTGCATTATTTTCAATAAATTCCACGATTTTATATTCATTTTCTATGCCTATATTAGATCTAATGATTACTGGAAAGCTTTCATTATCTAATAATTCAATATTTTCTCTTATTCGTTTAAAAGTTCCTTTATGATTTTTTGTTATTCGTGTTGAGTCATGAACACTTTCATTACCATCGATTGTAATAATAAATTCTTCAAGTACACTTTTAAATTTTAAAAAAAGATTTAAAAACGGCTTGATTGTAAAACCGTTAGTTATAATCCTAACTCTTATATCAAGTTTCAAAGCAAAAGAAAATATTCTTTTTAAATTAGCATAATTATCAATTAATAATGGTTCCCCACCATATAAGGTAAGAACAAAGTCAAATTCATTATGAATTAAAGTCAATCTCTCTAAAATTTTCTCGAGTACTTTTGCTTCTATTTGATTTCCGCTTTTATCTTGTTCAAAACAATAGATACAATCAAAATTACAATTATATGAAAAAACTAAATAGACATTCTTAATTCTTTTTCTAATTTTCTTATATTCGCATAATTGAGATAACAAAATCTTTTCTTCATTTTGTTTAGTGTCCGTTAAATATTTTCTACTTAAAAGTAATTCATAATCTTGATTTCTTATTTCAGAGAATTCTCCATTTTTTATCATGCTAAATACAGAATTAGGTATTATATCTAAATATCCATAAATTGTATGGAACAAAACCATATATTCATTATGTGGTATAGAAATCATGTATTTCGTCAGCTTTAATTCTTTCATGATAATTCTCCTTTATAGCTACATTTAATAACTTTTCAAAATCATGACATTGACCGCCTTGACTTGACACAGTAAAACTATTATTTATCATTCTACCAACACATCCTCCTCCGCAAAGATATCTAAATTTGCATAATCTACATTTTTTTATCATAGAAATTTTTCGTAATTTCCATAATGAATCAAGCAATAAAGAATTATCTGGATTAATTTTATAATGGCTAAGCCCAATACCCCACCAGCATTTATATATGCCGCCATATAAATCAAATAAATATTGATTCTTAGAAGATGCGCACTTTCTTAATGCAGGATAAAATGTAACATCATCAAAGATTGACTCTACAAGTTCTCGTCCTATATACGCTATATTTATCTGCTTTAATACCTTGTGTTTCTTTGCTAATTCATAAATTAGGCTTAAAGCTTCATAATCTTCCATGACATTTTTCTTTCCCATACAACCTTCATCTTCTAATAAAAAAATATAAGGATTGAAGTTAGGATAGTTAAAAAAAATGTTGAATTTCGTGAGCTAAATTTGGAAGTTTAAATATATTATCTTTATCAACATTGATCCTCAAATCTACATTAATATTCGAATCTAATAATAATTTAATAGAGTTTTTAATTATATGATATGTCCCATCGCCATTTTTTCTCATTCTTCGACTATCATGTGTCTGCATATCTCCATCTAAAGTAAGTTGAACTGAGGTTAAATTCGGAGTATTAATTATTTCATTATATTCTTTAATTGTAAGCCCATTAGTAACAATGTTATACATGTATCCCGAATCGCGGCATTTATATACAAACTTTTTAATTAGTTATCTATTCTCTATTAATAGAGGTTCCCCACCCATTAATGTTATTACTATTTCATCATTTCTATATTTAGAATGGTTTTCAATTTCTAACTTTCTAGTTTGCTCTGAAATAAATTTAAAAAATTCATCAACACATTGATCTAGTTCAACATTGCGCTGTATAAAATTAGCTTTTTGATAACAATAACTGCATTGCAAATTACAATCATAAGTTGGAATAAAAACATAGTTTGGACATTCTTTTATTTCATATTCATTAACTTTAGTTTCAATATGTTTCAAATAGTTTATATATTCATCTTTCGTCCAAAATAAAAAATTTCTAGATATAAGACATTCTATGATATCTGATTGTATGTCTTCAAATTTATTATTCTTTAAGTTTGTTTCTAAATTCCTATCTATTACATCCGCTAATCCATTAATCAAATTAATTATAATAGTGTTATCTTTATCACAATTTACATACATAATTTAATTAATTAATTTCATTTTAATACTCCTTTTAAATACGGAAAGACATTATTGTTTTAGATATTGCCTATTCTGACAAAGACGTCAACATATTGAATAAAAAAGTACTTCGTTACTACTGAAAAGCCATTCAAATTCGAAATTTAGCAGCTAAAGTAAAAGCCTTCTTTGAGCAAATTTTCACTCAATTAATAATTTATTTACATTTATGATAAATACATTTAAATTTTTTGCTATTATCGATATTATTTTTTTTTGTTTAAGGATTTCATTTTGTGCCTCCTATATAGATCAATAATTATAAATCAACAATAATGCTCTCCGTCACCTTTGTTATATACCTTTTAATTTTATTTTTCAAGAAATATTTCCTTATTTATTACATTTAAATGGTGCCTCAGGTGAAAAAATTATAAATAATTTCTCAAAATGGTAAAAAAATTATAGAATATAATAAATCATGTAAGGAGAAAATCGATATGGTTACTATTGGAGAATATATTCAGATAAAGCGATTGCAGAAAAAGCTTTCTGTTCATGAATTATGTGTTGATATTTGTTCACCTTCTACCTTAAGCAAAATAGAGAATAATCAAATCAATGCAAAAGATGAAATTATTAATTCTTTACTTTTGAAAGTCGGTAAATATGATAAAGAGATGATTATTGAAAACACGAAGGAAATAGAAAATATTTGCAATGACTATTTTGAACGACTCAAAATAAACCAAGATAGAGATGCCATCTATTCCGAAATCATGGATAAAGCAGAACTCTTTTTAAATTCGCTTCACTTGCTTACATTCTATATAGCAAAAATTTATAAAGCCTACAATTTATTTGATTTGAAACAAATTGCAGTAAATAATGATGCTCTAAGCTTATTAAATCAATATAAACAATTTTGTAACCCGGATGAATTATACTTTTATCACCTCGTTTTTGTGATTCATAATTCAAATATTAAAGATAGAGTGCATCAATTCAATACGAATATTTCTTCCGATGAAATTGGATGGCATCAATATTTTTTAGCGGACGATATGTTTCATTTAGGCAAGTATCTAGAATGTATTCAATATAGTCAATCAGCTTTTCAGTTGGCATGTGAAACATGTAATATTCAGATGATGTATGGTTGTACCCTACTTTTAATGCTTTGTATATTAGAACAGAAGCAAACAAACACTAAACAGTTAAACCATTATTTAAATCAATTAAAAAATCTGTCTTATTATTTGAACTATAATTTTGATGAAATAATTAATTATAATATTGGAAGTACGTATTTAGCACAGAATAAAATAGATGAAGCTTATACTTATCTACAAAAATTGGAAGCTATGTCGTTTAAAGAGGAAAAATATTCTTTCTTATTACATCACAAATTAGCATATTTATATACATCTATGAATCTAATATCAAAAGCTAAAAAACACATCGAAGCAATGACAAATTGCTTAGACCAACAAGAAAGTCATCAAACTAAAGTATGTGAAAACATTATTTCATCACTTAACATAAAATTAAACAATATAGATTACGAAGATAATCCTGTATATCAAAAAAATATTGAATATATTTTTCAACATGCTGAAGCTGCCTTTTCTTTTGGTTTAAAAAAATTTTATTTTTCGGATATAGAACATGTTTATTTAAAACAACGTCGATATAAAGATTTATATCTATTGTATAAAGAAAATCTGAAAGAATAACACTACATTTATAAAAGAGCCATAATGGGCTCCCATTTGGGAGTCTTTTTTTACAAGAGAGATATTTTCTAACAGGATCAAAATAAGGCAAACAAAAAAGAGCCGGACACATCCGACTCTATAAGGTTTTGAATTATTCAGCTTTTCCGGCAGAACCGAAGAAGTTTGTCATCATTTCTTTTACTAATTCAGTGATGGCATCAGCTCCTGGTTTCAACAGTTTACGAGGATCGTAACCTTTTCCTTCCTGATCTTTTCCGGCTTCGATGTATTTACGAGTAGCATCTGCAAATACAAGCTGGCATTCTGTATTTACGTTAACTTTAGAAACACCTAAATCAATGGCTTTCTTAACTTGTTCACGAGGAATACCTGAACCACCGTGTAATACTAATGGTTTACCGTTTGTAGAAGCCTGGATTTCAGCTAAACGATCAAAGCTCAAACCAGCCCAGTTTGCAGGGTATTTTCCATGGATGTTACCGATACCGGCAGCTAAGAAATCTACACCCAATTCGGCAATAATCTTACATTCTTCAGGATCAGCTAATTCACCGGCAGAAACGACACCGTCTTCTTCACCGCCGATTCCACCAACTTCACATTCAATAGACAATCCTTTTGAATGAGCTAATTCGATCATTTCTTTTGATTTAGCCAAGTTTTCTTCGAAATCATAGTGAGAACCATCAAACATTACAGAAGTGAATCCAGCTTCAATAGCAGCTTTAGCTCCTTCGTAAGTTCCATGATCCAAATGGATTGCTACAGGAACAGTGATTCCCATATAATCGTGGATTTCTTTAACCATTGCAACAACAGTCTTGAATCCGCACATATATTTTGCAGCACCTTCAGAAACACCCAACATAACTGGTGACTTTACTTCTTCAGCAGCTGCCAGAATTGCTTTTGTCCATTCAAGGTTGTTGATGTTAAAGGCACCGATCGCATAATGTCCTTCATGTGCCTTGTTGATCATTTCAGTAGCAGATACTAACATAATTTCAATTTCCTCCTTTATGTTTTGCTATGTCTATTTTACTCCAAATGTAAGCATTTGAAAAGAATTAACGTCTGGATTCCCCGGATAATTTACAAATCACTGCCAAACTTTTGATTCTTTCCAGAATTCGTAAAGCACTGACCTTAGAGTTTGGCTCCCCCCGAATGATATATTGATTCAAAAGTTCCTCTAAAGCATAGTTACTGGTAAAATACGTCTTCTTTTTATGATTCATCCGATATTCCAGGATTGGCAGTAAGATCTCATCTCTTGTCCAGGCACTTAAAGCCTCGGCACCGATATCATCTAAGAACACAATGTCAGAAAACTTCAACGCATTCATCTGTTTTTGCCGAAAGTCATTATCGTACATCGCTTGCTTTAATTCACTGATAAACTGTGGCATTTTCACAAAGGAAACGCTCTTTTGATTCTGCGCGTAATAATTGGCCATGCCGATACAAAGATACGTCTTGCCAACCCCAGGCTGTCCATGAAGGAATACACCTTTATCCCTCTCTATTGACTCCAGCATTTTTTCATAAACCATTAAATATTCCATGCTTTGATTATCTGTCATGCCTTTTAAATCAATTTCTAATTCTTGATAGCTTAAATGGCTGAGTCGATAATTTCTTTCATGCTCGTGTTTCTTTTCATCCTTCTTTTTATATTTGCAGGAAACAAAATTTTGAATTAAAAATCCGCTTTCATCAAATTCTAATGTTTTGACTTTTCCCTGTAACGGTTGACTACATTGAAACAATCCCTGACAGTGTTTACATTTATCTAATGTTTCCTGCCACATAAAAAAATCAGAAGCATGCTTTTTTAAAAAGTCGATATCCTTTTGATGCTGCTTTAAAAAATGAAGGATGCGTGCATCTTCCAACAACGGTTTATATAGATCTTCTGTAATCTTTGATGCCACTTTAATTTTCTCCATGGTTTGTTTCTCCCAATTTTTCTTGCAGACGGGCAATTCTTGCCTTTAATTCTTCATCCGGCTCTGTCTGCTTTGTATCCGCATACCATTCCGGTACGTTTTCCACTTTTGTGTTTTTATAACTGATGGTTTGTTCCATCGCCTTTTCTTTGGTATCGATCTTTAAACGTGCCCAGGAACTGGCCACTTTCTCCACAAAGGATCGACTGAACTTTTGATCGGTCGCCTTTAAGGCATAGTCGATCAGCACATTGATGACTTCTGCCGGCAAACGATAATCTACCATCATCTTCTCCAATAAGAGCTTATCCGCTCTG
The DNA here is from genome assembly GCF_052121255.1 of Faecalicoccus sp. LCP19S3_E2. NCBI lineage: Bacteria > Bacillati > Bacillota > Erysipelotrichia > Erysipelotrichales > Erysipelotrichaceae > Faecalicoccus > Faecalicoccus sp. LCP19S3_E2. The sequence continues at coordinate 89,919 of NZ_JBQKEP010000004.1, forward strand.
GCAACCGGCATACCGTTTTGTTTTTGCTGCAGATAGGCAATTGGTGAAAGTGTATATGGATCCTGCGAATTTGTATGAAGATCCTGTGCGGCAATCACCTTGTTTCGCAACCCTTCAAAATCAATCTTTGTTTTTTGCGGATCAATGCTTAAAGACAAATAACGCCGCATATTTTTTTCATCAATGCCAAAGATACGCGCTAAATCATAGATACGCTCCAAATTTTGTCTTGTGCGAAGACGTTGTGGTATCACGCGTTCCATCCCTTTAAACAACACATTAAAGTCAAAGGGATAGGCTGTATTGGAAGGAATATGAATCTGCGTTTTATCTAATGCTTCTTCCTTTTTAGAAGTCCAGTTTTCTAAGATCGATACATCTAAAGGTTCACTGATGTTGACCATGGTTTTCGTACACAAAGATTCTTTCGAAAAGAAAAGCTTCATACGATCTAACTGTGAAGAACCTTCTTTTTCCAAAAAGATCCTTGAATAAATATCATGCTGTAAAAAGAGTTGCGGATCTTTGGGCGACTGTAAAATAAATAAGTATTCAGCTTTGATTGTCTCCCGATATGTCTGTAAGAGATTATATTGTTCCAGCTGCTTACGAGCATATTCAAACCTGGTTGGACTTAAATGCACGATTTTCTGTACATCTTGTAAATCATAAAGTTGTTCTTTTTTAGATAATGTGGAAAAAACATCATACAAACATTGTGCCTCTTTTCCAATCAAAGCTCCATACAATAGATGCAGCGAATCTCTTTGTTGTTCCGAAAGTGAAAAAGGCATTTGAATACGACAAGTTTCTCGACTCATGCAAGGCTCCTTTCTAAATGGAGCTTGACTTGTTCTCTTAGCTGTTCCAAGGTGCCATTGTTATAAAGGATCACATCACTTTGCTGCATCTTGATGACCGGAGAATACTGACAGGCTAAACGTGCTTTAGCATTCTCTCTGGTGATATGCCTTTTTGTTTCCAGTCTTTGTAACGCTACTTCTTCATCACAGACAACACACCAGATCTCATCAAAAAGATCTTCCATATGCGATTCAAACAATAAAGGAACTTCTACAAAAACTAATGTATTTTCCTGTTCTTCGATCCATTCCTGCATACTTTCCACGATCAGTGGATGTAAGATCGACTCCACTTTTTGTTTATAAGCTTTATCGGTAAACATGCATTGTGCAAATGCCGGTTTATCAATGTTCTTTTTTTCATCTAAAGGAATTTTTATTTCTTTTACTAATTGCCGATATCCCTTGTATCCTTTTTCAATCAGCTGTCTATTGACTTGATCGACATCTAAAACCGGGAAATTCTCTTTTAACATGGACGATACCATGGATTTCCCCGATCCCATGCTTCCGGTAATGGCAATTATTTTCTTTTTTGACATTTTGGGCATAAATACGTCCCCCTTTGCGATACGATGATCTTTCGTATAGTTGTCTCACAGTTTGGACAAGGCTTACCAGCCTGTGCATGTACTTTTAACTTTAACTGAAACAACCCGGTAACACCAAGACTGGATGTATAGCTGCGAATGGTCGTTCCTCCGGCTTTCATAGCCCCTTTCATGATCCTTTTTGTATGAAATGCCAGATTTTCGCAATCTTTTTTAGAAATTCTTGCACTGCGGGAACGTGGATCCAAACCACACGCAAAACAAATTTCATCGGCATAGATATTACCGATGCCGGCTACAATGCTTTGATCCAGCAGGCACGATTTTAAATTCTTTTTTAACGGATGTATTTTCTGATACAGATACGCTCCATCCAATCGTGGATCCAGAACATCATAACCCAGCTTTTCAAAACAAGGATGGGAAAATGGATCATTATTGTGAGTGTACACCTGCATACGGCCAAACTTACGTGTATCATGATAGCACATCCATCTACCATCGCTTAGACGAAAACGAATGTGAACGTGCTTATCCTGTGAAGGCTGCTTCAACAAATAAAACTTACCTTCCATGCGTAAATGCACTACCAGATCATAGTCATCCAGGACGAATAAAAGATATTTCCCCCAGCGAAGAAACTTTCGAAAGTGCTGGCCGGTAAGTCGTTTGATAAAGGCTTCCGGGGTAGTATGTTCCACGATTTTAGGATATACGACCTGCACTTCTTCGATTTGTAAATCGTGAATCTGTACTTCCAACGTGGAAATCACAGTTTGTACTTCAGGTGCTTCCGGCATTTACTTAGCCTCGTACCATGTTTTACCGGATTGAATGCTGGCCTTTAAAGGAACTCTCAGTTCCATCGCATTCTCCATGGCTTCTTTGACAAGTGCTTTCATCTGATCTAATTCTTCTTCCGGCACTTCAAAGATCAATTCATCGTGAATCTGTAAAAGCATTTTTGATTTCACATTGGCTTTTTTCATAGCTTCATTCACACGAATCATGGCAATCTTGATCAAATCCGCAGCACTTCCCTGAATTGGTGCATTCATCGCAGCCCGTTTTCCGAATTCCCTTGTCATAAAGTTTTTATCGTTAATTTCCGGAATCATACGACGGCGATGGAATAAGGTTTCTACATATCCGTTTTCTTTACATTGTTCAATCAAAGTATTCATAAACTGATGAATGTTGGGATAACTGGCAAAATAGGAATCCATAAATTCAGTGGCTTCTTTTCGTGAAATCTTTAATTGTGTAGAAAGTCCGAAAGCGGTCTGTCCATATACAATACCAAAATTGACCGTCTTGGCAATACGACGCATACTGCTATCGACTTCATCGCTTTGACAGTGAAAAATCAAAGTGGCTGTCTTATTGTGAATATCGACATCCTCTTGAAATGCCTGAATCATATGCGTTTCATTGGCCATGTGCGCCAGCATTCTCAACTCGATCTGAGAATAGTCCGCCGACAACAAAACATGTCCTTCCTTAGCCACAAATGCCTTACGGATCTCGCGTCCTTCTTCATCACGAACACTGATATTTTGCAGGTTTGGATCACTGCTGGAAAGACGTCCTGTCTGTGTCATAGTTTGATTAAATGTCGTATGGATCTTTTGATCCGGTTGGATGTGTTTTTTCAATCCCTCAATGTAGGTGGACATGATCTTGGAAAACTTCCGATACTCCAACAAACTTTCAATAATCGGATGAACGCCGCGCAGTTTTTCCAATACTTCCGCACTGGTGCTTCGCTTACGTCCTCCACCCTTTAAGCCTAAATCATCGTACAAGACCGAAGCTAACTGTTTTGGTGAATTGATATTAAAGATCTTATCGGCATATCCATAAATTTCATTGGATAGTTCTTTCATCTTAAAAGAAGTGGCCTGCCCGATCTCATCCAGTGTATGCTCATCAATATAGATACCCTCATTTTCCATATGGTATAAGATCGGAATCAGAGGCTTTTCAATATTTTCATAAAGCTCCATCAAATTATCTTCTTTCAGCTTTTCTAAGATCGACTTTTCCTTCTTGGCAAGCTCTTCAGTAAACACCTGCATGACCGGAACCATTCTTTGTTCGGCATACGCTTCCACGCTCTTTTGTTTTTTGGAAAGATCATGAAAGCTTTCCGGCAGTTGAACATGTAAAGCTAACACCAATGCATCAAGATCGGTTGCCTGCGAATGCAAAAGGAAGCAGGCGATATGCAAATCTTCTTTAAAATCAACTGTTGTAAATCCATACCGGTCTAATAAATGATTTGTTTCTTTAACATCCCATGTGTGCAGATCCTTTCGCCGCAAAAGTTTTTTAAAGCCGGCATCTTCTAAGGCATCCTCTACGCGAAGATAGAGAATTTCTTCTTTATACGGGATCATAAAACCATACAGCTTCTGAATCAAAAAGCTCTCCTTGGTGCATACCGGCATCAACAACAAATCTTCTTCATCTATATCGATGGAAGTTACATTTTTGATCGGCCATGCACTTTTAGAAGCTTGCGTTGTCGTTGTCATCAACGAGCGCATTTCATACTTTTTATAAAAATCATTGACAGACTCTTTATAGCCCTCAAAAGAAACTTGACCGATTTCAAAAGGAAGTTCAACATTCGTATAAATCGTTGCCAGTTCCTTGGACATAAACGCATTGTCTTTATCCTTTTCCAGCTTTTCTTTCAGTTTTCCTTTGATTTCATCAATATGCGCATATACATTTTCTACACTTGCGTATTGTTGAAGCAGTTTGGTTGCGGTTTTCTCACCGACTCCGGCTACCCCCGGTATATTATCGCTGGAATCTCCCATCAATCCTTTTAAATCTATGATCTGAAGTGGCTGCAATCCATATTTTTCTTCGAAATGAGCCGCATCCATCAATTCCATATCCGTAATTCCTTTTTTCATCAACAGAACGCTTGTCGAAGCATCCACCAGCTGCAACAAGTCTCTGTCACTGGTCAAGATCGTGGTCTGTACTTCCGGATGACTTTTGGCCATCGAACCGATAATATCATCGGCTTCATAGCCTTCGATCTCATAGCGGCAAATACCGGCCGTATCTAAAAATTCACGTGCAATCGGGAATTGAACGATCAGTTCTTCATCGATTGGCTTACGCGTTCCTTTATACGCTTCAAATTTGTCATGACGAAATGTTTTCTTACCAGCATCCCATGCGACCAAAATTCCATCAGGTTCGATCGTTTCAATGGCCTTGTTGAGCATCATGATAAAGCCAAAGATCGCATTGGTGGGAATCCCGTTGGAAGTCGTCATTCTGTGGGAATATAGCGTAGCGTAATAAGCACGAAACAACATTGAATTTCCATCTAATAAAAGTAATTTTTTCATAATATCACCATTCCAGAACTAATTGTACCACATCGATAAAAAAAAGAAGAAATGAGTACACTCATTTCCGCATAAAGCGCAATTTCTTATAGCGCGATCGTTCCATTTTTAAGATTCGATTTTGACGAATCGTAGTGTATCGATCCATGACCCCCAAAACATATTCCAGTCCCAATAATAGTAGTCCGTTAAGAATCCATGAAAAGAAACCAAAGGTATAAAGCCATTGTTTAAATGGGATCGAAAGCATGCCTGTCCACGAAAAGAAAATGAAACAAACAATATCCTGCAAAAGCATCAATACAAACACCCATAAGGTTCTATATAACAGGCGATCTTTGATCCAGGGATACAAAAGTCCACATACATAGCCAAAACACGTATAAAGAATCGTATGCAGTGGAAAACCCTGTGTAAAAAAGAAATCCGTTACGATGCCACACAGAAAAGATAACAGGATGCGCGTGAGCCACGGTTGCGATACCACCAGCAACATCAAAGCCATGAATCCCAGATGACTGATAAAGCTCATATGCGCATAAGTGAAATCCGATGGCCATACAAAGGCGAAAAAGTCATCGATCAATAGACAGCTCAGAATAAAGATCAAACTGGTTCTTAGTTTCATTCCACTCGCCCGCTTCCTATGACTGTAACATAGTTAAAACTGCTGATATTTGAAACAGGCTTGACATAGATCGTTGAAATGATGGCATCATCATTGGTTTCCATATCACTGACTTGTCCCAGATAAATACCACTCGGATAATTTCCGCCTCTTCCTGAGGTCGAAACCTCCTGTCCCTGTGTAACTGTTGCCTCGTTGTCAAATAAAGAAACTCGATACGCTCTGTGACTTGTATCGTAGCGCTCCAGTACACCTTCAATGGTCGTTCCATCTTCCAAGGCAATGCTGATGGCGATATCATTGATCAAATCTTCACTGGTCAAAAGCCGTACGGTTGAAGTCGCGCTTTGTACCTCTTCAATCAATCCAACAGCTCCCTGTGATGTACAGACAATCATATTTTCCTGTACGCCCTGCGAGGAACCAGCCGAAATCGTAACCGTCTGATCCCACGCTTCGGTATCTCTTTCCAGAACATGTGCCGTGATCTTTGTCGCATCTTTCAGCGTTCCATTCAATTCTGCCAGCTCTTCCAGTTCTTTATTTCGATTGCGTTGCTCTTCATACAATGTCTTATAGCTTTTCTGCATAGCAAGCTCTTCATTTAAATACTGGTTATCTTCATAGACATGCCATAAGTTTGACAAATCACTAAATACATTAGTCAAAGAAGTTAAAGGATAGTCAATCAACCCATATTTAATATATGTCCATGCGCTGTATCCCATATTCGATAACGCATTTTGTCTTAATCCTAACATTGCGCATCCAATCACCAGTAAAACAATGTTGGCAATTAGTAAAATACGTTGTAAACGTGTAAATCGTTTCATGGCGTTCCCCCAAGCTATCTTCCATTATAATAGGAATCACTCAATCATTCAATCGAGATATTGATGTTGTTTAAAGGAGAACCAGTCTTTGTTCCCTACGATCACATGATCTAAAAGTTGTATGCCGGATAAAAGTGCAAGTTCATATATCCGTTTTGTGAATTCAATATCCTGCGGACTTGGTGTGATATCACCACTGGGATGATTGTGGACCATGATCAGAGAATGTGCTTTATAGATAAAGGCATCATGAAAAATATCACGTGGATGCACACAGCTTTCCGTCAATGTACCAACATACAAGATCTTATGTGTGATGATTCTTCCTTTGGCATTTAAATACACCACTACAAAATGCTCCTGATCCTTTAAACCGATTTCCATTTGAAACCAGGTTGCAAGATCTTTAGGCTCTAAAATAGAGGCTCCATAATTTTTCTTCTTTAAGGCACGTTTACATAGTTCAATGCCTGTTAAGATCTGCAATGCCTTTACGTGTTTTATTCCCTTTATTTCCATTAAATCCTCCACTCTTAAATCAAACAGTTTTTCTAGGTTGTCACACTTACACATTACATCCTTTGCCAAATCAAATACACTTCGATTCTTACTTCCACTTTGTAGAAGCAGCGCCAAAATCTCCAAATCACTTAGAGATTCCAACCCATAGCTTAATGCTTTTTCTCTGGGTCTTAAATTAGTTTCTAATTCTTTGATCTTCATATTATATAAATACGAAAAATAATTGAAAAACTATTAAAAAGTTTTGAAGTTTTTTGATATTTTGATCCATTTACACATAAACCTAGAAAAAAAGATTGAAAAGATCATACGTATTGAACAATCATTTTCAATCATTTGTACAAATATTCATTAGGTTTTAGCAACACAGCTCTGTAGGAAATTTAGTACAATTATCCATCAAATTTATGCCAGAATTAGGCCAAGCACAAAAAAAGTCCTTTATGTAAAGGACTTATAGACATATGGGGCGGCTGACGCGATTCGAACGCGCGAATGACGGAGCCACAATCCGCTGTGTTAACCACTTCACCACAACCGCCATAAAGTGCGCCTGGATATTCTTTCCATGTGCTTGTCTATTGTACCCAATTTAATGACGAATGTAAAGAACATTTTTTACTTTTTGTTTCACTTCCGTCTTTCAATTTTTGAAAAACTGGAACATTTGGTTTACTAAACCACATCAACCTCTACGCACTCGAATTTGGTCCTGCGGTTGTACATTCCCTATCAACAAAGGGCTTTCTGGATCGTGTAATCGAACATTTTCTTCTATTCTTTTTTCATCAAAATTGGCATAACAGTATTTACAATAATGACGACACGTGTTGTATTGTCCGATATCGACCATTTCAACACAACCGCAGTCACGAGCTTTCCATTTTTTAAACTTTTTCCCGGTAATCAGAAAAGCCTCTTCGACTGACATACATACATCTTTACGAAAGCCATACTCACAAAGATCTCGCTGTTCAAAACATGTCTGAACACTCATACCATGCTCTTTGGCAATATAAGAAAAAGAAGTACCGATCAACTTGTAATCGGCGTCCGTAAACTCTTTGGTTTGTAATTCGGTTTGATGCTTTCTGACATTTTTATAGTCATCTACAAACGATACGATAATTCGATCCACATATCCCTCTAATTCCATACACATCTTTTCAAAAGCTTTTATGTGATATTTCACATCGTATCTTTCGTTTAATAAGATAGGATCATATCGAACCAGTGGTTTAGACTCTTTAGAAAGCTTTGAAAGCTTACGGATGGCATTCAAAATCAGTCTTTTATCTGGTACATAAGGTTCAATATCTTTATGGTAAGGCGTAAAGGTGACTTGAAAAAGAAATGGTTTTTGCAGTGTATGCAAAGAATCTAGAATCGGTAATGGATTCTTAGTACAAAAAACGATCAAATCGATATTCTCTACATTAATTCGAGAGATAGAACATGGATTGAAAGGATTCCGGACAAGAAAATATCCTTCTTTCATTCGATTTAGAAACCATGGTGTATAAAAAGCTACAATATCTGTTCTTCCACTTACGTTGATAATCATAAAGTCATTGTAAATAGTTCTTATGAAAAATTCAAATTATCTCTTTTATCTTTCTATGATTCTTCAAAAATAGCACGCTAAAGATAATATCCTCCAGTGATTTAAACATCATGTTTATAAACAACAAACTGATCAAAACCGCATATACAATTCATAGTAAAAACTCTTGATTCAATTTGATCATGAAAGCTAAAGAAACTTTGATTTTGATGAATAAAAAAAAAGAACTTCAGATGAAGTTCTTCAATTTAAAAGTGGAGCAGGTGATGAGAATCGAACTCACGTAGTCAGCTTGGAAGGCTGAAGTTCTACCATTGAACTACACCTGCACAAAAATAAATGGCGGTCCAGATGGGACTCGAACCCACGATCTCCTCCGTGACAGGGAGGCATGTTAACCACTACACCACTGGACCAAATTTAGATATTCAATAAAATGGCGGAGAAGGAGAGATTTGAACTCTCGCGCCAGTTTCCCGACCTATACCCTTAGCAGGGGCACCTCTTCAACCACTTGAGTACTTCTCCAAGTTTTAAGATCAAGAACGCTACTCATCAGCGCTTATTTATATTACCATGATACCTGTGCTATTGCAACACTTTTTATAAAATTTTTTTAATTTTTTTCGCTAAATTCAACTAAAAAGTTGATGTAGAGAATTAAAAACGATGTTTTTTAGTTTTGATACAGTGTAAACACATCAATTGGCAGCTCAAAAGAACATATGTCTTTTGTCACAAAGGGAACAGTTCCCTTCATAGCCAACATATAAGCTTTTGTTTTTCTGGCTTCTGCCCTGATTTGGTATTTCATCTGTTTACGGAATACAAGCCAATCCAAATAGTGTTGTAGATGTCTTATGGAGACTCCATGATAATGTTTGATCATTTGTTTGAATTCCTGATGCATCTGATTTACTTCACCCAGATTGTTTCCGTTCTGGCTTGCATAGTTTTTTCGGTTCGGTTTAGGTCGGATCGTATCTTTTTGAAACTGATTGTTGGAGGCGAACTCAAGAATGGCCTGTTTGCCATCAGAAACAATTGTGCAGTCTTCATCGAATCGTTCAATATATTTTTGATATTTTTCCGTGCTTTCTGCTCCGTTACCGGCTATCTCAAGCAACATGGTATCCCATTCATCTATGGCAGTCACAATACAAACCTTGTGACTGTTGATTCCCCGCTTATGTTTGCGGTTCGTATCTGTTTTTGATTTGCCTCGGACCTTACTTATCCGGGGCATATTCTTAGCTTTCATACCTTTCAGATTGATACCGGTAAATGTACTGTCAATCTTAACGATTCCTTTTAAAAGAGTATTCCGGATATGGGCTCCAATCGCTGCATAAAGTTTATGACGCATATGAAAACAGGTCGTTTTACTTTTTCCTGTTGCCACAACCTCCTGTTCCAGTGTCATCTGATTGAGTTCGCAGGCAATAAAGGTGGTCCATGTATGATAATGGCTTCTTGTATGAGAAAAAATGGTATTTGTTGTATCACTGAATATTTTCCCGCAATTTCTGCAAAGATACTTTTGCCTGTGTTTTTTGTTAAATCCATTTTTCACAAAATGAAAAGATCCACAGTGTGGACAACGGGACACAGTAGATTCAATATTTTCTGAATTTGTTGTATCCAGAGTTATTTTGTCGCTTGTCAGTTTATAAATGAAGGCTTGAATGAATTCGAGTTCTACTGGTTTTAGATGGTTCAAGAATGTTTCGTTGATCATAGGGAATCTCCTTTATATGTCAAAGAATATCCCTGAATCTGACGCTATTCATGTTGAATCATCAACTTTTTAGTTGAATTTAGCGATTTTTTTTAGCTGATCGACTTCATACGTTGGCATACACGTATTTGTAGCTGTTTTATGCGATGGATTAAACCAGATCGTCTGTATATTCGCATTGATACCTCCCCTGAGTTTTGAAAAGTAACGTCTAAAAATAATCTATCTCGTGCTAAGAATCCCCTTTATTTATGCGGATTCTTTTTCTTTTGTTTTTGTCAATATTTTTATATTTCTATGTAGTCTTTTGTGGGCTTTTGTGGTATAATTGTCTTGGTGATCTATCATGTATCTTAAAATCAATCGAAATTCTAAAGGCCGTGCCTCTCTTTCCATCTGTGAAAAATACAGAGATCCAGTCACCCGTAAACCCAAAGACCGGATCATTCAGTCTCTCGGCTTTGCGGATACCTATCTGGATCGTTATGACGATCCCATTGCTCACTTTAAACTGGAAGTTCAGAAAATGAACGAGGCAAAGAAGCAGGATTCTGTCATTTCCGTTTCTTTAGATATGAGGGAATCTTTAGAACCCGGTCAGATTCAGCTTAAAAATCTGGGTTATGTTTTTATTAAGCGGATCTATAAGGAATTGGAAATCGATAAATTCTGGAAAGCTGTTTCTAAAAAAGAAAAAACAACTCTGGATCTGGAAAAGATTTTTGAGATGCTCGTCTTTATGCGTATCCTTCATCCCGGATCGAAAAAGAAGACCTATGAACATAAAGATTTTCTGTTTGAATCGTTTGCCGGTTTTTCTCTGGATGATGTATATCGGGCTTTAGATTATTACACAAAATACGATGCAGATTTTCAGGTCTGGCTGTACGATCATTCCGCTCCCCTCTATCACCGGGATATCAAAACGACTTACTTTGACTGTACCAATTATTACTATGACATTTCCAAACCGGATATGGATGATTTGGATGACAACGGAAACATTCTAAAAAAGCGTGATCGCAAATATGGACCGGAAAAGAATCACAGAAGAGATCCCATCATTGAAATGGGACTGTTGATTGATCAGAAAGGCATACCTCTTTCCTATGGTCTGTTCCCGGGCAATGAATCGGAGAAAGTGAATATGCTGCCCATTATAAACAGAGCGAAACATCGGTTTGGTTTTAACCGTACCATTGTGGTAGCGGATCGTGGACTCAATACATCTGATAATATCTTTTATTTAAACGGAAACAATAAAAATGAGAACAATCCAAGAGACGGCTATATTTATGGGCAGTCCATTCGTGGAGCCGATGAAGAATTTAAAAAATGGTGCATAGACTCTGCGGGGTATCAGGTGGACAAAGTGCAGGATGGAAATCAGACTGTTTATTTCAAACATAAATCAAGAATTTATCCCAGGACGATCTATGTCAATGTAGATAAAGACACAGACAAGCCTCGTAAAATGACAATCACCGTCGATCAGAAACAGATGGTTTACTTTTCACAAAAATATGCGGACAAACAGGCTCTTGAAAGAAACAGAGCGGTACAGAGAGCCAAAGATTTAATTGCGCACCCCAAAAAGTATGATAAAGTCTCTGCCAAGGGAGCCAGCGGTTATGTCAAAAATATCGCATTTAATAAAAAAACAGGCGAAATCATGGATGTCCATTTAGAGCTTGATACAGAAAAAATAGAAAATGAATCCAAATATGATGGATATTATTCCATTGTGACAAGCGAACTGAAATTATCCGATCTGGAAATCAGAAATGCCTATAAGGGACTGGCAAAGATTGAAGAAACATTCCGCATCACTAAATCGGAACTGGATACAAGACCTATCCATGTGACGACCAGCGAACATATAGAATCTCATTTTACGACATGTTTTGCGGCGATCACATTATTACGTTTACTGGAACAAAAGTTAGAAAACCGGTATCCAACAGCCCAAATTATCGAATCACTCAAACAGTTTCAATGTATTCATATCCATTCCAACATTTATCGAATGACTTATACAAACCATATACTAGAACAATGTGGGAAAGTGTTTGGCATCGATACCGAATCTAAATATAAGAGAAAAGAAGAAATCCGAAGAAATTTAAAATATTGATAAAATCAAGAAAATATCACTACACAGAGAAAACGCCAAAAGCCTTATAAACAAAGGACTTTTGGCGTTTTTGTTCAAAACTTGGGATTTATATTACCATGATACCTGTGCTATTGCAACACTTTTTATAAAATTTTTTTAATTTTTTTTAGCTGATCGACTTCATACGTTGGCATACACGTATTTGTAGCTGTTTTATGCGATGGATTAAACCAGATCGTCTGTATATTCGCATTGATACCTCCCTGAATATCAGCCTGTAAAGAATCGCCGATCACGATTGCCTGCTCATTAGAAATTCCCTGTTCATGTAAACAATGCATAAAAAATTGTTTCGATGGTTTTTGATGACCGATCTTCTCTGAAATATAAAAAGCATCCATATATTGATAAAACCCTGACAGCTGTAGACGATGGATCTGTTGTTCATAGGGTGCATTGGAAGCTGCACAGATCACATACTTTGATTTTAAATACTCTAAAAGTTCTCCGGCTCCTTCTACAGGAATAGCATATTCATGAAGACCTTCGACAAATTTCTTTTCAAGCGTAACCCCATCAAAAGGAATGCCAAGAACCTGAAGAATTGTTTTCCAACGGATTTGGTAATGCTGCTCCTTTGTCAAAACACCATCTTCAATCTGTGTCCAGAGCTTAGAATTGATCTCTAAAAACACCGGAAAAACCGTGTCCTTTGAAAAAGGCAGATGAAAATACGCAAACGCATCTTTCATAGAAGCTAAAGCGCATGCATTAAAATCAAGTAATGTGTTATCTACATCCAATAAGATCGTTGTAAGCATACGATAAGTATAATAAAAAAACGACTAGAGTTCTAGTCGTCATGTACATGGATTCGATTCATTGCACGAACCAGTGCCAAGTTGGCACGTTTCATATTTGTCGCGCTGTCTTTTTTGTCTATGCGATCTCTTGCCCGCCTATAAGCTCTCTTGGCACGTTCAATATCGATATCGCCTTTACCTTCAATTGCATCCGTCAACAACATGGCTTCATTTTTTTCTAAATGAAAGAATCCGCCTGACAGGGCATATTCCAATCTTGTATCTGACTCATCGACTAAAACAAGTTCACATGGAAGGATTGAAGCAAAAATCGGCATATGATTGACCAGAACTGTCATTTCTCCTTCAACACTTGTTAAATGAATGCTCTTCACCTTTTTTTCAAGATAGCGCCCCCTGGGAGTAACGATTTTCAAAGAAATCATATTACTCACCAGCTAACTGTTCTGCTTTTTTTACAGCTTCTTCCACAGTACCTACAAACATAAATGCCTGTTCGGGAAGATCATCAAATTCACCTGCAAGTATGCGTTCAAAAGAGCGAATTGTATCTTCTAAAGGAACATATTTACCGGGAATTCCCGAGAAAACTTCTGCAACATTAAACGGTTGTGACAAGAAGTTACGAACACGTCTGGCACGATTCACAATTTGCTTATCGTCTTCACTTAATTCATCCATACCTAAAATCGCAATAATATCTTGTAATTCTTTATATCTCTGCAGGATACTTTGAACGCCACGAGCTACTTTATAGTGTCTGTCTCCTACAACAAGCGGATCCAAAATTCTTGAGTTGGATTCCAGAGGATCTACTGCCGGATAAATTCCTAAAGCGGCAATATCTCTGTCCAATACCGTTTTGGCATCCAAATGCGTAAATGCAGTCGCCGGAGCTGGATCGGTTAAATCGTCGGCCGGCACATAAATGGCTTGTACAGAAGTAATTGAACCCTCATTGGTAGAAGTAATACGTTCCTGAAGCTGTCCCATCTCCGTTGCCAGCGTTGGCTGATAACCTACAGCACTTGGAACACGTCCTAAAAGAGCACTTACTTCTGATCCTGCCTGGGTAAATCGAAAGATATTGTCAATAAATAATAAAACATCTTGATGATCCTGATCGCGGAAATACTCTGCCATAGTAAGACCTGTCAGACCTACACGCATTCTGGCTCCCGGACTTTCATTCATCTGTCCATATACAAGAACAGTCTTATCAAGGACACCACTATCTTTCATCTCATGGTACATATCATTTCCTTCACGAGTTCTTTCTCCAACACCAACAACAACGGACTTTCCACCATGTTCTTTGGCAATGTTATGAATCAACTCCTGAATCAGAACAGTTTTACCTACACCGGCACCACCAAATAAACCAATCTTCCCTCCTTTTACATAAGGGCAAAGAAGATCAATTACTTTAATTCCTGTTTCCAGAGGAACGCTGGTCGTGCTTTGTTCATCAAAAGCAGGTGCTTCTCGATGAATCGGCGCATAGCTGACATTCTTTACTTCACCTAAACCATCAATCGGACGCCCGAGCACATTAAACATACGTCCCAGTACTGCCTGTCCTACCGGAGCTTGAATTGGTTTACCGGTATCAATAGCTTCCATACCACGCACCAAACCATCTGTACTTCCCATGGCTATACAACGAACGCGATCGGCACCAATACCTTGCTCAACTTCAACAATTAAGCTCTCCTCGTCTTTTCTTTTAATTTCAATTGCGTTCAAAAGGTCAGGTAAACGATCCTCATCAAATTGTATGTCGACAACAGGACCGATGATTTGTACAACTTTTCCAATATTTTCTGACATTTTCTACCTCCTAAACTAATGCATTGGCACCGCCAACAATTTCAGTAATTTCTTGTGTAATAGCAGCCTGACGAGCTTGGTTAAATGCCAGTTCCAGAGTTGCCTGTAACTCATCGGCATTGTCCGTTGCGCTTTCCATTGCCATTCTTCGTGAAGCTTGTTCACTCGTTTTACTCTCTAACACCTTAGAAAACAAAATGGATTTGGCAGCCATAGGTATTACATCTTTTAACATACTTTGCTGGTCCGGTTCGAAAATCATTTCCGCTTTCGCTATATGCTCCTTCTCTTCCTGTTTGGATACTGGAAGAATGGTTTCTAAAGTAGGAACAAAGGTTAATGTATTTTTATAATGTGTATATAAAACTTGTATACTTGAAATTTCTTTTTGTTCATAAAGTTGTAAGGCTTCATTCATTTTTGTTGCCAAAGATGTATACACATTGTCTTCATTTAATTCAGGCAAAGAATCATAAACACTGTAATCCCGATTTTTGATCCAGTTCATCCCACGAGAGCCAATCATTATGATCTTGTCTTCTTTAGAAATATGGCTTTGGATCATTTTATGGATGTTTGCATTGTATCCTCCACAAAGTCCCATATCGCTGGTTACAACAAAAATCAATTTGGGTTTAGAAACATCCGAATTAAGATAGATAGAATTCTTTTGAGCCGAATATAATACCAAAGTCAAAAGCGTCTGTAAACTATCCGCATATTCACGATTCTCTTCCATTCTTTGTTTTTGTTTAGTTAACTTACTGGAAGCTACCAGCTGCATAGCTCTGGTAATTTTTTTGGTTGATTCTACGGACTTAATTCGGGCCTGTATTGCTTGTCGAGTCTGCGCCATAAATTAGGCACCCTCTGTCGCAAAAAAATTCTTAGAATATGCATCTAAAGCGGTTTTCATTTGTGTCTCTAACTCATCATCCAATTCCTTCTTGGTCTCAATCTGATCGAAGATAAAAGGATATTCTCTATGGGCAAATGCAAGCAGTCCGGCTTCAAAAGCTTGTACTTTTTCCACAGGCACCTCTTTTAAGTACTTATGCTTAGCAGCATACAGAGAAAGGATTTGTTCGCTGACACGTAAAGGTGCATACTGTTTTTGAATCAACAATTGAATCAATCTGGCACCATGCTCCAAAACTTCCTTTGTGGCGGCATCTAGATCAGATCCAAATTTTGAGAATGCTTCCATTTCTCGATATTGTGCCAATTCCAGTTTTAAAGATCCGGAGACTTGTTTCATGGCTTTGATTTGTGCGGCAGAACCAACACGGCTCACTGAAAATCCGGAATCTACACTTGGTCGAATCCCTTGATTAAACATATCTGTTTTTAAGAAAATCTGTCCATCGGTAATGGAAATGACATTCGTCGGAATATAAGCTGAAATATCACCAGCTTGCGTTTCGATAATTGGCAAAGCCGTCATAGAACCATTTCCATAATTCTCATTTAGACGAGCAGCTCTCTCTAATAAACGAGAATGCAAATAGAAAACATCACCCGGATAAGCTTCACGTCCCGGTGGTCTTCTTAAAAGTAACGACATGGTACGATAAGCTACCGCATGTTTGGATAGATCATCATAAACAATCAGGACATCCTGACCATTTTCCATCCATTCTTCCCCCATGGCACAACCGGCATAAGGAGCTAAATATTGTAAAGGGGCAGGCTCACTTGCCGTAGACACAACAATTGTTGTGTATTCCATTGCCTTATGCTGTTTCAATTTTTCGACAATTTGAGCTACCGTACTTGCCTTTTGTCCGATCGCAACATAGATACATTTTACATTTTGATCTCTTTGATTAATAATCGTATCGATTGCGATAGCGGTTTTACCTGTCTGACGGTCACCAATGATCAACTCACGTTGTCCTCTACCGATAGGGATCATAGAATCAATAATTTTTAGACCTGTCTGTAAAGGAACGGAAACACTTTTCCTTGTCATAACACCCGGTGCTACTCGTTCTACCGGACGCGTTTGGGAAGTCTCTAAACTTCCTTTCCCATCAATTGGCTGTCCCAGCGCGTTAACAACACGTCCTATCAGGGCATCTCCAACAGGGACTTCAACTATGTGACCTGTTCGTTTAACCAGGTCACCTTCTTTGATATCGTTGTTCTCTCCCATGAGCACGACACCGACTTGCTCATCCTCTAAGTTCATGACCATGCCGTAAACATCATGAGGAAACAGCAGCAACTCACTCATCATCGCATCTCTAAGTCCATAAACTGTCGCAATACCGTCTCCAATACTGAGAACTGTACCACTTTCGTTCATTTCTAGATCTTGGTCGATATTTTGAATTTGCGCTTTGATCAATTGTGAGATCTGTACTGGATTTAAACTCATAGTATCACCTTTCTAGCTTGTTATTTTTTCTTTTATCGTTTCTAAAGACGATAAAAGCGTATTGTCTAATACAAGATTTCCAGCCTGTACACGTAAACCGGCTATCAATTCCGGTTCTATTTTTACTGTCAAAGAAACCTTTTTCTGTAACTTCTTCTCCAACATCTTCGTTAAAGAATCTACCTGCTCCGCACTCAATGCACTGGCGCTTTTCACAAGAACCAACTCAATATTGTGATCTTCCTGGTAGCACTTCTGATACGCTTCAAAAATTTTTGGCAACGCAAAAACTACACCATGTTCTGTAAAAACCAACAAAGTCTGCATCAAAGTGGGGTCCAGCTGCGATGAAAACAAATTCATCAGTAACTTTTTCTTTTTTGTCTTTGAAATCTTTGGATGTGAAAGAACTAAGACAAAATCCTTCTCTCTTTTCCAAATCCTACAAAGTTCTTCAAGAATATGGAGATATTCAGCTTCTTTATTTGTTTCTTTTACGACATCATAAAGAGCCTGTCCGTATGGTTGTAAAGATTCTACCATTTTGCGGAACCTGCCTCATCAATGAAATCATCAATATATTTCTTCTGTTCCTGCTCATCAACCTCTTTTTTCAGAAGTTTCTTACTAATTTCAAGAGCGACGGAGCCAATTGCTTCCTTCATGTCTTTTTGCGCATTCCGCTTATCTCGTTCGATATCCTCCTGCGCCTGTTTTTTCAATCGTACGACTTCGTCTTGTGTCTGATTTAATATCTGCTGTTTTTCCTGGGCGGCACTTGCTCTTGCCGATTCCAAGATCGCATGCGCTTCTTTTCCCGCATTCTTCATCTTTTCATCGTATCTTTCTTTTATCGACTGTGCTTCCTCTTTAATCTTGACTGAAGAATCGATATTGTCCTGAATCATATCCTGACGTTTTTGGATATACGCTAACAGCTTATCCCAAAAGAATTTTTTGGCAATCAGGACAATTAAAAATGTAGAAATACAAACAAGTACAACATCCGTCAAAGAAATTCGCAGATAGTTATCAATATTGAAACTATCCATACCTTTTCACCACGTAAGATTATCCCTTAATAAAGATCAAAAGAATCGCAATAACTAATGAATAAATACCAGTTGTTTCCGCTAAGGCAATACCTAATACCATAATTGATTGAATTTTACTGGCAGCTTCCGGATTACGGCCAACGCTTTCTGCACCTTTACCGGCCGCAATACCCTGTCCAATACCTTGTCCAAGTCCTGCAACCATCGCAATACCAGCTCCTAATAAAGCCATACCTTGTACAAAAAATTCATTAAATTCCATTTTAGTTTCCTCCTTCATTATTCCTCATTGGATACTTGTTGTCCTAAAAAGAACGACGATAATGTAAAAAAGATATACGTTTGTATAACACCGGAAAAAATATCAAAATACATATGCAGAAACGGTGTAACAGCTAAGCCTAAAACACCCCACGGCATAAGAAGCTTAATTAATGTATATACAAGCATCGTAATGATACTTCCGGCCAAAATATTCCCGAATAAACGCATCGTCAAAGATATTGGCAAAGCCAATTCTCCGATAATGTTGAGTGGTGTCAACAACACCATGGGTTCCGTTAATTCTTTCATACGAGCAACCAGACCACCTTTTTTGATCGCATTGCCCTGTATCATAAGCCACATGGTAATGGCTAACGTGGCATTAAAACTTACATTACTGGTGGGATTTTGCAGGCCTATCAGGCCAATAAGATTTGATGCAAGCATCATTAGTATCAAAGTCCCGAATAAAGGAATATATTTTTTTGTTGTTTCCCTTAAATTTGTCTTCACCACGAATAAAACAAGATTTAAAGCTTCCTCGCAAACATATACAATGCCTTTGCTTGCCTTTGTCGGATCCGCTCTCTCAATCTTTTTACCTGCTACAATAAAAAATATAGAAAACAAAATACAAAGCCCAAGCCATACACAAATGGATTGTTGAATCTCCAACGTAAAAGAACCAAAGTGTATTTCTAACGCACTGATTTCAGGCATTTTTATCAATCCTTTCTTTGTTGGTATGCATAAAGTAGAATAGCTGCTTTATGACATAAAAAGCCAATAAGCAGCGCAATCACAGAAAGACCAGTATAGGCCCCAAATCCAAAAAAACAAGCATAGAGTAGGTAGCGTACAAGATATCCTGTCATCCCCTGACTTTTTCCTGCTTTTTCATCCGTTCCAAGCGATAAAGCCATTCTAACAATCATCAGATACCCTACAAGAGCTATCACTTGACCAAGAATGATGCCAAGAACAACTTTAATATCTTGAAAGAAAAAACCTGCAAGTATAGAAACGCCAGCTGTAAAGAACACTGACCATTCTATAATTTTCTTCGACATGACCTGAATTTCATTCATGATTTTTCGCCCTATGAATCAACAGATAGATAGATCCGATAATGCTGTAGGATAACCCTATAAGAATAAAAACAGGTGTAGTCTGCAATCGACAATCTATCTGATAACCTACAAATATACTTAATAATAAATTTACTAAAAACACTCCCGAAAACGCTAAAGGTTTCATCTACTTCGTACCGAAAATACGATCTCCGGCATCCCCCAGTCCCGGGACGATATATCCTTTTTCGTTCAGATGATCATCTAAACTGGCCAGGTAAATATCTACATCCGGATGTGCTTTTTCCACAGCGGCTACCCCTTCTGGCGCTCCGACAAGGCATACCAGCTTGATGTTTTTAGAGCCTTGACGTTTGACCATATCAATGGCCGCAATGCTGGAGCCACCGGTTGCCAACATCGGATCAACGATTAGGACATAGGCATCTTCCATACAGCTTGGATACTTTTCAAAATATGGATGCGGTTCTAGCGTCTCTTCATCACGATACATACCGATATGCGCAACCTTGGCCGTAGGAATCAAATTTTGAATTCCATTGACAACACCAAGTCCGGCTCTAAGAATAGGTACGATCACAACCTCTTTGGCCAGCGTACTTCCCTTATACGCACAAATCGGTGTTTCGATATCGACCTCTTTTAACGGCAAATCTCTTGTGATCTCATAGACCATCAAGCCACCTATCTCGTCTAGGTTCTGACGAAAATCTTTTGTTCCTGTTTCTTTGTTTCGCATAACTGTTAATTTATGCTTGATCAGCGGATGATCAAATACTGTTAACATAATTTCACCAACCTCACTTCTCCGATTATAACATTATCCAACTTTAATTTGAAACGAAAAATCACATGTTTTATAGGATTTTAATTTAGGTTATCTAAATTATTTTACAATCAAAAAAAGTATCCATCCTAAAGACAGATACTTTAATCTTCTATGGAAACGATTCCAAACTGCGGAGCCGCCTGAATTCGTAGATTTGATGATCGTAAATCCTTCTTTAAGAAGGTATCATTTAATACATCCAAAGCCAGCTCAGGAACATTGGCCTCTTGTGATAAATGCGCCAACACGATATTTTTGGTTTTCGTATTAATAAGACTGGTAATATTGTGACTGGCATCTTCGTTAGACAAATGACCGGAATCTGAAAGAATCCGTTGTTTGACAAACATCGGTCTTGCGGTATGCATCAGCATTTCCATATCATGATTGCTTTCAAAGATATAATGATCCGCATTTTCTAAATACGCTTTTTCATGATTTGGCAAATACCCTGTATCCGTTATATAAACCAGCTTTTGGCATCCGTCTTCGATCACATAGCCCACAGTATTGGGTGCATCATGACTTAACCCGATGACTGTGATCTGCATATCTCCAATAATAAATCGATCTAATGGCTTGATGCACCGATGATCTTGCACATCCAGATCACAATAGCTGTAGATTGGCAAATGCTCAAAATGTTTAAGCTGCGAAATATGATCCTTATGGCTGTGTGTAACCAACAAAGCATCTAAGGTTTGAATATCCTGAGAAACGCTTTGCAGGCTTGCCATCAAATACTTTTTGGTTGAACCACAATCAATGACGATTGAAGATCTTTGTGTTCGCACCAGGCAGCTGTTGCCTTTGGAACCGGAGCACAACAAATCAACCTTCATAAATATCGCCACCTTGATTGGAAAAGTTGGTAAATCGAGAAATGTTCTTTTCAAACACAAGCTTGATCTTTCCTAAAGCACCGTTTCGATGTTTAGCCAAAGAGAGATCCACGATTGATGTATCTTCCGGAATTTGATCATCCTGCTCCTTTTTATAATAATCTTCACGATAAATAAACATAACGATATCCGCATCTTGCTCGATTGATCCTGATTCACGCAAATCCGATAGCTGCGGTTCATGATCGTTACGCTCTTCCACCTTACGCGCTAACTGTGAAAGTGCTATGACCGGACAATCCAGCTCTTTGGCAAGAATTTTTAAATTTCGCGAAATATCGGATACTTCCTGTTGCCTGGAATCAGCTCTGGTTCCGGTAATCAGCTGTAAGTAGTCGATTACGACCAAAGAAAGACTATTATATTCCGTCTTTAGCTTTCGGCATTTGGAAAAGATCTGTGAAACTTTAATCGAGCTGGTATCATCGATAAAAATATTTCTTTCCCCTAACTGGCTGCCGCTAAAGTTTAAGCGGGACATTTCGGCATCGCTTAGTTTTCCATCCCGCAGTTTATTGGAAGCCACCTGTGATTCCGAGCTCAACAAACGCTTCATTAAAGAATCTGCCGGCATTTCCAGCGAAAAGATAGCCACAGCTCCCTCGTTGAGCTTGGCGACTTCATTGGCAAAGTTCAATGCCAATGCACTCTTTCCCATGGCCGGACGAGCCGCCAGAATGATCAGATCGCCACGCTGAAAACCATTAGTGATCCGGTCCAGGTCCGTATAACCGGTACGAATACCGGTCACGCCTTTTTTACTGCGCAGTTCAATCAGCTGCTCCATGACACGATGAATGACCGTCTGTGACGACTCAAATTCCGAACCTCGTCGCATTCTTGTCACATCCATGATCCCGCGCTCTGCCTGATCTAAGATCGTATCGATATCTTCACTGGCATCGTATGATTCATTAGAAATCTTTTCCGCCGCAAAGATCAATCTTCTTAGCTGGGCTGTATTTTTGATCGATTCAATGTAATTACGCGTATTGGCACTACTGATGGCACTATCCGCCAAAGAAAGAATATAATCTGTTCCTCCGGCACTATCCAGTTCTTCCTTATCCGCTAATCGTGTGATGATCAAATTCAAATCAACCGGCTGTCCATTTCGGGTAATTTCCTGCATACAGCTGAATAAACGCTGATGAGAAGGAAGATAGAATTCTTCCGGCTGTAAATCTAGATCATTACACTCCTGCATTACAGAAGGATACACCATCAAAGATCCTAAAAGTGCCTGCTCTAATGTTTTTGAATTTGGCAGTTCTCTTGCCATAATTACCCTTTCTGTGAAACGTGGACATGAATCGTGCCTATAACCTGGCCTTTATATAAATCCACTTCTACATTGGTTGTCCCTAAACTGGATACCGGAACATCCAGCTTGATCTTACGCTTATCGACTTCAATTCCTTTTTCCTGTAAAGCTTGATGAATCTGCTTCGTGGAGATCGAACCAAATACCTGTCCTTCCTTACCGGCACTTAAAGAAAATTCCAACTTCATTGTTTCCAGTTTTTTCTTTAATGCTTCAGCTTCCTTTTTCAACTGTGCTTCATGTTCTTTTTTTATCGCCAGCTGCTCGTCTAAAATTTTACTGCTTCCCTTTGTATAAGCAACTGCCAATTTTCTTTTGATCAGAAAATTTCTTGCGTAACCATCGCTGACTTCAACGACATCATCTTTCTTTCCTACTTTTTTTACATCACTCAACAGGATGACTTTCATGACTTGTTTCCTCCTTGATTATTTCTAATAAAGCTTGTTTGTATTCCTGTGGACTTAGCTCTTTGGTCGATGAGGCTGCCGCACTGAAATGACCGCCTCCATAGAGCTTTTCCATGACCTTCTGTACATTAAAGGTACCATCGCTTCTGGCGCTGCAGCAAGTCGGCGCATCGTCCTCATTACTGCGGGCAATCGTAAAGCTTGCCGTGCATCCTTTGATCAACAATAAGGCTTCACTGACCTGTGCCAACGTTGTTTTATCCACTTTTTTCTCTTCTTCGCATACGATCATAAAATGATCCATGTAAGGCTTTGCCAGCTGGATCAGACTATGCTTGAGCGTAAAGTGGGCATAATCTTCACACAATGCTTTTTCGGCCAGCTTCACATTGGCTCCCCATGTACTTAAGGCTGCTGCCGCCTCAAAGGTTCTGGCATCCGTATGCATTTTAAAGCGATTGGTGTCAACTAAGATTCCCAGATACATGATAGTTGCTTCGGCTTCAAAGATTGGCACATGATCCGGAATATTCTGCAGCATCTCCACGATCAATTCACACGTTGAAGAAGCGCTGCTTTCGACATACGTTAAGATCGCATGACGGATAAAGTTTTCATTTCTTCGATGATGATCGATTACAATAACCCTCTGGCATTCTTCCACAAATTCTTTGGCGCTGCTGATGGCCGGGATTCCATGATCAACCATCACAAGCAGATCCTTGGCAAAATCCATGCGTTCTCTTGCCTGCTCCGGTGTAATAAAGACATGCCGTTCCTTCATGACCTTGATATAGTGATCCATGACAGACTGAAGCTGGGCATCTCTTGGCACATCCTTTAAAACAATATAAACATTCTTCTTTAAAGTATGCGCCCAGCTTGAAATACTTAAACAGGCACCCATACAGTCAAAATCAGACATGATATGACCGGCGATATAAATCTCATCGCTTTCTTTCATCGCGTCCTGTAATGTCTGCGAAAGAATGCGCACACGCACCTTTGAACGTGCTGAACTCATCTCCGAATTGCCGCCCACGTATTCAACAGAACCATTGACATCCTTGATGGCTGCCTGATCGCCTCCGCGTGACTGTGCCAATTCAATCAATTCATTGATCGTTGTATCCAACAGTTTAAAATCATTAGTACCATAGGCAAAGCTCATACTTAAAGTGATCGATACACCGATATGATTGGCCTTATCTTTAATGATCTGCAGAATTGAAAAATTCTGTTTGCGAATGCGTTTAAAGATCTCCTGATTTAAAATAAGGATAAAGCGATCGCTGCGCAAACGACGAATCAAGATACCATTATCCTGTGCCCAGGTAACGACCGGACTGCGAAGCTGCGTGTTGATATGCGCCATCAGTTCTTCGTTTTCATAAGACTGATACTCCATATAATTATCCAGCTGAACCAAGCCCACGACCAGACGATTCTCGTTGACTTCTCTTTCCAGAGCATCCAGTCGGGTAATATCTTTGACAAATAAAAGCTGAGAGTCCTGCTTTCTTGTGATCTCATAAACCGTATCTTGGTATTCAGCACGAATCACATCCACATCCTCATCAAACAAAATGCGAATCCGTTCGATCCAGCTTGTCAGCTTTTTATTGACCAGATCGATCCCCTTTTGCACAAAGTAGTCTGAAGCCCATGTCACAACATATTCATTATTATACGTTAAGATCCCTACCCCGCCAAACGATAAGGCTTCCTTGGCATCTTTTCCTAAAACACGGGAAATATCCACTTCGGTCTTGACCCCATAATCGCGAATATCTTTGACAAATCCCAAAAACGGGATTCCAAACACTAAAACTAACAACAGTAAAAAACCGGCACTAAAATAATATCCATTAAGAATCGATATGGCTTCCAAAACGATCCAAATCAAAGCTGCTGCGCCAAATAAAGAACGCCATTTATGAAACTGTTTCATGATCAACCTCTCAAATCCCAATTCTTGCGGATTGCTAAAAGACAATCCAGTTCGCCTAAAAATATCCAAATTAAATTGACAACGGGTATGACGGCACCGATAATCGCAAAGAAGCTAAACTTTCGAATGTTATGACGGATCCCGTAGTCAATCAAGACCACAGCTCCAAAAAAGCTTAGCAGCATGCAATCGACAAAAAAACAAATTTGTAATCCCGTTTGCCATATAGGATATTCTAACACATTTTGTCCAAAAAAGAACAACAGCCAAACTATGATACTGATCATACCAAAGGTCGAATTGCCATGAATCTGTTTTAAAGAGCCAATATCCCGTATAGGAATATGCAGTCGGTTACACAATAAAATTGCCAGTAAATGTACACAAAGTGCCTGTAAAAAGCCCATAAACAGTACAAACAAAGCACAGAATGCCTGAAAATCAATAAAGGAGATCCAGGAAGCAATGGCATCAAAATCCGCATGTAAATCTAAACCAAACAAGGCAGCCCATAGATACACCATGGCAATATAGGTTGCGGTAGAAAAGATAAAACATAGAAAAAAGTTGGTGCGATGGCGAAACTGTTGATGAACACCGACACCATACAAATAGCCGATCAAAAGAGCGCTCCAACTGTAAAACCAGGTCGTAAAGGAGCCAAACAAAAAGCTTAAAAGACCCATGGATATTCCGGTGACAAGACCGGCACGAACACCTTGCGAGGCACTGTACAATAGGATTGGCATGATAAAGACCCAGCTCAAACTGGCTTCGATCATCAGTCCGGTTTGTTGATTTAAAAGCAATAGCAATCCGTAAATAGCGACACACATCGCACCTTTTGTAATTGATGAAGTTTTCATATAGCTTATTTTAATCTATTATGCCAATAAAAAAAAGGACTTTAAACAAAGCCCTTAGTCAACTACATATGGTAATAAAGCCATCTGACGTGCACGTTTGATAGCCGTAGCCAGCATTCTCTGGTATTTGGCACGTGTTCCTGTTACACGTCTAGGAATGATCTTTCCGTTTGCGTTGATAAAACGTTTTAATAATTCAACATCTTTATAGTCGATTTCTTTGATTTTGTTCTTTGTGAAGTAACAAACTTTTTTACGACCCATGCGTTGTTTTTTAAAAGCCATAACTCATTTCCTTTCTATTAGAATGGTAAATCATCACTGGAAATATCCAGTGTATCATTTGCGTCAAAATCGGCACCAAATGGATCTTGTGCAGCCGGCATAGAAGATGCCGCTTGCCCATATGGATCCATGGCAGCCTGCGGTTGTGCATATGTATTGGCTCCATAAGCATTGGATTGTGCATGCTGCGTATTTTTCGGTTCCAAGAACTGAACATTATCCGCAACGACTTCCGTTACATATACTCTTTGTCCCTGATTGTTTTCATAGTTACGTGTCTGGATACGACCCTCCACACCAATCAAAGAACCACGATGAAGATACTGACACATCAGATCCGCTAAACGGTTCCATGCGACACAGTTGATAAAATCTGCATCCGGTTGTCCCGGCGTCTGTACGCGGCGATTGACAGCCAGTGAAAAGCTGACAACGCTGGTTCCGCTCTGTGTTTTTCTCAATTCCGGATCTTTTGTAAGTCTTCCTACTAAAACGACACGATTGATCATATCGATTTCCTCTTTTATTCTTCGCCTTGTGTCTTAACGACCATGATACGAATAACGTTGTTGCTGATACGAGCTAAACGCTGGAATTCAAAAATTCCTTCATTTCCACAAGTAACATTGATTACGACATAGTGACCTTTTTTCATGTGGTCAATTTCGTACGCAAAATCTTTGATTCCCCAGTCATCTACCTTATCGATCGTACCTTCGTTAGAAGTGATCGTAGCGTGCAGACGATCCTGAACAGCCTTGAACTGTTCTTCATCTAAAGATGCGTTTACAATGTACATGATTTCGTATTTTTTCATTCTGTACACCTCCCTTTGGACTACGGTATCTGTCAAACAGATACAGGGCAAGCACAAACTTGCTTTGTCATAATAGCATGTCAAGTCATCGCATGCAAGCAAATAATTTTAAAATTGTCTTATCCATGCGGATTTCCATATAAATTCAATAAAACACAGCCGATGATGATCAATACAATCCCTAAAAAGCCGACAGCACTTATTTTCTGATTAAAGATACAGATGGAAATGATCGTAGTTGCGACAATGCCAATGGCACACCAGGAAGCATAGGCAATTGATAGATTTATCTTTAACAGCGCTTTGGAAAACGCATAAAAACAAATCGAGTAAAACAAGATACAGGCAAGCGATGGTCCTAACTTGGTAAAGCCGGCCGATGACTGCAGCATCGAACTGGCTAAGATTTCAAAAACGATCGCAATCCCCAACAATAAATATTCCATGCAATAACTCCTATTCATAATCCGTGATTCCTTCGCCGGCATTGGGAACAAAATGGGCATAAACAGAATCACAGATAAACACAAACAATAATAAGCTGCAGATGGCTTTTAAGACAAGCGGTCTGATTTTCTGAATCCAGCCATCAAATACCGGCGCCAGCACATAAATAAAGGCCATGCCGCCTATACCAAAAACCAGTAAACCTTCGGCACAGATACGACCGTTCACATTGAGAAAATAACCGGTGTAATCCCACCATTTTAAGCCTGTATTCATTTCCATGACATAAGAGGTCATGTATTCCAAGATACCACATACGACAAGGATCAGTACGAATGTCAACGCCGGTTTGGTTCTAAACTTCTTTAATAAAGTTAAGATCAGTAAACCGCCGGAGCCATAAATTGGCAGCCATGGGCCATATAAAGCACCGCGATTGACAAAAACACCATCGGTGATTAGATGCAGACTGACTTCCCAGAGCCATCCAATTCCAGAAAAAATAAAAAACATCAAAATCAAAGACCAGATACTATAATCACGTAAGGGATCAAGCAATGCCAGTCGGCTTCGTTTTTCCATTTCCGGAATATGAAACAATCTTGTCGGATACTGCAGGCCTTCAATTTCCCTTTTTAAAGACGCATATTGTAAAAAGCGATGATTGGCTCTTTCATATTCCCTTTCTTCTTTTCCATTCTTCAATAAAATTCCAAACCAGTTTACCAGAAAGCCCCGTATCCCAGCCAGTGACTTTGGCTTTTGATGCATGCGAATACCTTCCGGATAGGCTTGTTGTAAAAGCGATGGTATGGCCGGTCTATACAAATAGGTATCCTTAAAAAACTTCTGATATGATAAATCTGCTTCCAGGCTGCATTGACGCACATAGACATAGTATTCAGCCATAGCACAAGCCTTATACGGTGCGCTGTAAAAAATACCGGTCAACCCCAGAGTCAACACCGATAACATATCCCAGCCAAGAAAAGACAATTCCAGCTTACAACACTCCCATTTATGCCCTTTCATCATCATTCTGGATAATCGAATCGTTTCATTGGCTTTTAAGGTTGGGTTCTCCGCCAGGATAAAAGGTATCATATAATAAGAATAATGTTTGATAAAACCACCGATGATCGTTAAAGACCATAAGCTTCCATAGACATATTCCACAAATCGTACCCAGGCGACATGTCTCCATTTGCGAACCCGACTTAAAAATAAAAACCGATCCAGAGCCACATACTTATACGTTCTGGCTTACAAAATCATTCTTTGTACGATGACCGCAAAGATATTTTGAATAAAAAACCAGGCCAGAAAGAAAAAAGCCATGACTGAGAATACCAGGCACCAGATCGAGAGATTCTCCGAACCGATGATGGTATGAATTCCGGCTGTCAATGTGACATAAATCGATCCGGAACTGATCGAATTCACCAATGCGGCCATCACACCGTTGGTTCTGCCAAATACAGCACTGGAATTTGATTGAATTTCTTCCTGTTGAATCTGATGCGCAATGACTTTGCCGGCATCCAAATCCTCTTCAATCAGATTTTGTAATACTTCATTTGCACTTAACCGCGAAGGCAAAGATGCACTTTCATTGCTGGTCTGCACGGTACTGAATGTACTGGACAGCTCACCGGCCAAAAGGGCCGATAATAAACAGATGACAATCAGTAGGCCATAATGTCGTTTCATCACTTTCTTTGCCTTTTGTTTGATCTCTTTTCGCTTCATAATGCTCTCCCTCTGGATTTTTAGTATATTGTATTTTTAAAAGATTTCAACTTTCTTTATAGAAATCCCTTTCATTCTGTGATACTTTGATACAGGAGGATCGATTATGGAAAATAATGCTTGTCTCATTGAAGATGCTAAAGTATTGCTCTTTAAACAAATTCAGGAAGATTCCATTCCTTTACGTACATTGATGGCGTACTATCGCTGCGCTATTATGGAAGTGGAAACCAAATTCAGAGTGCTCAATGAAGAGTTTTCCATTGAACGGGAACACAATCCGATTGAAACAATCAAATCGCGTTTAAAAAGTCCGGAAAGTATCATCAATAAGCTGCAGAGTCGAAATCTTCCGCTTACCGTGCAATCCATTGAAACCAATCTGTTTGATATTGCCGGTATCCGTGTCATCTGTTCGTTTCAAAATGATATTTATTTATTAGCCGAATATCTTTTATCTCAGGATGATATAGAACTGGTAGAGATCAAAGACTATATCAAATCTCCGAAAAAAAACGGCTATCGAAGCCTGCATCTGATTGTCAGAGTGCCGATCTTTCTTCATGAAGAAAAGCGCTCCATGAATGTTGAAGTGCAGTTTCGAACCATAGCCATGGATTCCTGGGCTTCTTTGGAGCATAAGATTCGTTATAAAAAGGAACTGGATGAGCAAACCTTGAAAACGATCAATGACGACCTGCTCGAATGTGCTTTACTAAGTGCCAGACTGGATGAAAAAATGGAAAAAGTCCATCAACAAAGTATGAAAAAAAAGCTGTAATGATTCGATGCGCAAAGCATCTGCATGACAGCTTCTTTTATTTATTGGGCATTTAATTTCGCATTGGCCAACATCAAACGAATACGATTTTCCTGATTGACCTTGCTGGCACTTGGATCATAATCGATGGCTACGATATTGGCATGCGGATACGCTTCCTTAATCCTTCGAACCATACCCTTGGCCACGATATGATTGGGCAGACAACCAAAAGGCTGTGCCGAAATGATATTATTGACACCGTTTTTGACAAGCGAGACAACTTCACTGGTCAAAAGCCAGCCTTCTCCCATTTTTACACCTTGATCGATAAACCCTTTTCCATCACGGATCACCTGATTAAAATCTTCCGGTGCCCTGAAGGTTCCATCTTTTTTCACCGCTTCTTCAAAGGTCTTCTGCATGCGCATGATCAACGATTTAGCTAACGAAAAGAAGGTATGTGTTTTGGCATGACGGTGATAGTATTCATAATCAATGATACCATTTTCAATACAGTATAAACCAAAGTCCATCACTCCGGTCACTACCGGTTCAAAGCCTTCCTGCATCAGATAATCCTCTAAATGATGATTGCCTAAAGGTGAATACTTCATATAGATTTCCCCCACGATGCCTACTTGAATCTTAGGTTCTGTGCTTCGCGGAATGGCTTTCATGCGCTCGATCATCATCTTATAAATCTTCTTTGACTTACGATAGCCCTGCCCTTCCAGCTCTTTTTTCAAGTATTCAACAATTTCGTCAATGACCTTTTCTGTATCTCCGGCATGCAGCTCATAAGGCATGACCTGGTTTTTCAGCCACATCAAAGCATCTCCATATAAGACGCAATATAATACCCTTAACAACATCGGCATCGTGAACTTTAAGCCACTGTCTTTTTCCAGACCGGAAAAATTGACCGAAAGACAAGGAATATGCTCCCAGCCTTCCATCTGCAACGCTTTTCGCAACAAGGAAAGATAGTTACTGGCACGACACCCTCCTGCTGTCTGCGTAATGACTAAGGCCACTTTATTCAGATCGTATTTTCCGCTTTTTAAGGCATCGATAAACTGTCCGATGACCAGCAACGCTGGATAACACGTATCGTTATGGACATGAGCCAGACCTTCCTCTTTGACTTGTTCGCTTTCATTGGACAGGACTTCCAAATGATAGCCGCTTTGTTCAAAGGTTGGTTTCAACAGACGAAAGTGGATCGGCAGCATGCCGGGAACCAAAATGGTATATTGATCTTTTTTCGCATTATCAAACTTCGTATAGTGCGTAGCCATTTTAGTCCTCCTTTCCTTCTTCGATCGCTTCTTTTAAGGAACGCAGACGAATTCTGGCCGCTCCCAGGTTGTCGATTTCATCGATCTTGATCTGGGTATAGAATTTATCCGCATCTTTTAAGATATCTTTGACTTCATCACTGGTGATCGCATCGATACCACAGCCAAAGCTTACCAGTTGCACCAGCTCCATATCCGGATTTTCGCAGACATATTTTGCCGCCTGATACAAACGCGCATGATAGGTCCATTGATTTAAAACATAGACTTTCTGACGATCTTGACGCGGCACGCTTTCTTCACTTAAGACCACAAAGCCCAGTTGCGTTAAAAGCTGGTGGAGCTGATGGTTGATCAAAGGATCCAGATGGTAAGGTCTTCCACATAATACAACCATCGGATGATGATGCGCTCTGGCATAGCTGACCGCATCCAAATGCTTCTGTACTAACTTTTCATGAAACAGCTGACGTTCCAGTAAACCTTCCTGTAAAGCGGTTTTTAACTGCTTTTTCGTATAATGAAGATTAGCTTCCTCCAACGTTTTTTTCATCGTTTTCGCAAAGCTGTTTTCATCATCCAAGCTGATATACGGATATAAGAAGAACTTATCTTCAAATTCCATGTTGGCCGCAATATTTTCCGGATAGTAGGCAACTAAAGGACAGTTAAAATGATTGTCACTTTGATGCTCATCCACGTTGTATGTCATACACGGATAAAATAAGATCTTTTCTTGTCCGTTAATCATCTGTACGATATGTCCATGAACGACCTTGGCCGGGAAGCAGGCGATATCACTGGGGATCGATTGTTGTCCATCGTAATACATCTTCTGCGTTGTCGGTGTCGTCCATACCACTTCGATCTGCAGGCAGTCAAAAAATTTGGTCCAGAATGGAAGCATATCATAATTATTTAAAACAAGTGGCATGGCGATCTTTTGATCATGCTTGTATTTCAGCTTCTGCTCGTCCAACATCTGCATCTTTTCTTTATAAAGATCCGGCAGTTCTTCTTTTTTCTCTATCGTTTTGATCATCTTGTCACATTTATTCCCTGCGACAAGACGCGTACCATCATTAAAGATATTGATCGTCAAGGAACAGTGATTGGTACATCCATTGCAGGCAACAGACTTAGAGTTATGAGAAAACTGCTCCAGCGCTTTGGCATCTAATACTGAACTCTTGGTACGATGTAACTTCTGTGCATACAAAGCTGCCCCAAAAGCACCCATCAAATGAGCAATGCTTGGACGAATAACTTCATAGCCCAATTCTTGCTCAAAGCTTCGTAAGATCGCATCGTTCTGGAAGGTTCCCCCCTGAACTACGATATGTTTACCGATATCCTCTTTATTTCTGGCACGAATGACCTTATATAGTGCATTTTTTACGACCGACTTACAAAGACCGGCACTGATATCTTCAATCGTAGCACCATTCTTTTGGGCCTGTTTAACACCGGAATTCATAAAGACCGTACAACGCGTTCCTAAATCAACCGGATGCTTAGACTTCAAGCCTAATTTCGCAAACTCTTTGGCATCGTAGTCTAAAGACTTCGCAAAGGTTTCAATAAAAGAACCACAGCCGGAGGAACATGCTTCATTTAATACGATGTCATCGATATGTCCATCCCGTATCTTAAAGCACTTGATATCCTGTCCTCCAATATCTAAGATGTAATCGACCTGCGGATTAAAATAACGGGCAGCCACATAATGCGCCATTGTTTCTACGATACCACCGTCCAAATGGAAGGCCACACGCATCAATTCTTCCCCATAACCTGTCGAATACGCACCAAAAATCCGAATATTCGGATTCTTTTGATAAATTTCTTTTAGATCCTGTAAAACGACATCTAAAGGATTTCCCTTATTGGAAGTATAGCTTTCATATAAAATCTTATGTTCTTCACTCAACAAGACCAGCTTTGTTGTGGTAGAACCGGAATCAATACCCAGATACGCTTTTCCCTGATACGTTTCCAGCTGGTCGTATTGCACATCATGCATCTTGTGACGAGCGATGAAATCCTCATACTCTTTCTCATTTTCAAAAAGCGGCTGTCCGGATTCCATCTGCATCGGCATATGAACCAGCTGATCCAGACGTTCCACAAGATTGTCATAGGTAAAGGTCTCCTGCGCACAAAGTGCTGTTCCCAAAGCCACAAAATGAATAGCTGTTTGAGGACATGTACTTTGTTCGGGTGAAAGCTGCAGCGTTTCTTCAAAACGCTTGCGCAAACCGCTCATAAAGTATAAAGGTCCCCCTAAGAACAAAATATTCCCTTCAATTTTTCGTCCTTGTGCCAAAGAAGTCACTGTCTGATTGACCACAGCCTGAAAAATGCTGGCGCAAAGATCCGCTTTATCCACACCTTGATTGATCAATGGCTGAATATCTGTTTTCGCAAAAACACCGCATCGGCTGGCGATTGGATAAATCTTATGGCATTGGAAGCTGGCTTCGTTCATCTGTTCCAGTGACATATCTAAAAGAGAGGCCATCTGATCGATAAACGCACCGGTTCCTCCGGCACAAGTCGAATTCATTCTCTGCTCCAGACTTCCTTTAAAGAACAAGATCTTGGCATCTTCTCCTCCCAGCTCGATAGCACAATCTGTTTGTGGGTAAAACTTCCTGATAGCTGCTGCCGAGGCAAAAACCTCCTGTACAAAAGGAAGATGACCGGCTTCACAAAGACCTAAAGCACCGGAACCGGAAATCGCAAAGGAAAAAGGCTCGTTACAGAAGTCTTTTAATTCCTTGATCTTCTCTAATGCCTTTTGACGAACCTTGGCCATATGTCGTTCATACGACTTATATAAAATATTGTTTTGTTCATCTAAAACCACAGCTTTGATCGTGGTACTTCCTATATCAAACCCTATTCGAATTGTCATTTTCAATCACCTGTCCATTATTATAACCATTTCAAAGAAAAAATCATCAAAAAATGCTCAAAAAAGTAAGTACCTTAAATTTTAATTTACTTTTTTTTAACGATTGTTTTTTAATTTCATGATAAAATGGCTTTTAGAAAGCGCCTTCTAGTTTTCTATATAAATATAAGGATATGAAAGGATTTTGATTCTATGAAAATTAAATTAAACCGTCAGGAAATACGGTGGGTTGTTTATGACATAGGAAACTCCGCTTTTATTCTTCTGGTTTCCACGATCCTCCCCATTTATTTCAACAGTATTTCCAGTGCACAGGGGATTCCCGAATCCAGCTATCTGAGCTATTGGTCGTATGCAACCTCCATTTCCACACTGGCCGTTGCGATCTTAGGGCCGATTCTGGGAACACTGGCAGATTATCAGGGTAAAAAGAAAAAAGTATTTCTTCTTTCAGCACTCTGCGGTGCCCTGGCTTTAGCCTGTTTCTGGGTTCCATCGTACTGGTTAAGCTTTCTGATCTTATTTATTGTCGCAAAGATCTGTTATTCTCTGTCTTTGATCTTCTATGATTCCATGCTTGTAGATATCACGACAGAAGATCGAATGGACAATGTATCCTCAAAAGGCTATGCCTGGGGTTATATCGGAAGCTGTATTCCCTTTTTGATCTCACTGGTTTTTGTCTTACTTTATGAAACATTGGGCATTTCTTTAAGTATGGCTATGATGATTGCCTTTGTGATCAATGCCTTATGGTGGATCGGTTTCACTTTACCTTTAGCTTTTCATTATAAACAAAAATATTATATCGAACCGAAAGCTCATCCCGTCAAGGATACCTTTGTGCGTTTGTATAAAACATTAAAGGATGCCCGTCAACAAAAGAAAGTTTTCTTATTCCTACTGGCCTTTTTCTTCTTTATCGATGGGGTTTATACGATCATCGATATGGCAACCGCTTATGGAACCAGTCTTGGTTTGGATACGACCGGCTTGTTGTTGGCTTTGTTGGTGACGCAGATCGTTGCCTTTCCGGCCAGTCTGACATTTGCGATTCTTTCCAAAAAACAGGATGCCGGCAAGCTGATCAAAATTTGTATCGTTGCCTATTTCTGCATTGCGGTATTTGCGATACAACTGGATAAACAATGGGAATTCTGGTTATTAGCTGTTGCGGTTGGATGCTTCCAGGGTGGAATTCAGGCCCTTTCCAGAAGCTACTTTGCCAAGATCATTCCGGAAAACGCAAGTGGTGAATACTTTGGATTATTTGATATCTGTGGAAAAGGAGCCAGTTTCTTAGGAACCTTCCTGATTGGCTTTGTGACACAGCTGACAGGCCATCAAAATTTAGGCGTTGCCGCTATCTCTATCATGTTTTTGATTGGACTCTATTTCTTTAATAAAGTTACCAAGCTGTAAAAAAGCTTTAACACTTTCATCCAGTGTTAAAGCTTTCTTTATATTCACACGTTTAGCGAACCAGCTGTCCTGCCAATTCCGGATCCTTTGCCTCTGTCATATTTTGCGTAACAACCTGGCCGGCGCCGGATTTATACACCTTGATATCGACCTGACCTTCTGTATGTGTATCATCCAATAAGAAGTTATAGGCATCAATCTCCAGATCATACATCTTTGCCTCTTCGGTATTAGTAAAGTATGTATCGACCGGTAAAATACCATTGACCTGATTATAGGCTTCCTGCGCTACGGCATTGCACGTATCAGCATTCGCATCATCGGATACATCAATAGAAATACGCAATGTCGCACTCTTTAAATTCACTTCAACATTTTCAACACCGCCAATGGATGCGATTGCCGTTTGTACCTGAGAAATCTGGTCATTTGTGATGGCTGGATTTAAATCCTTGGAATCAAAACGATTGCCCACAACCGGTTCATTTTGTCCACCCAAACTGGTTAAAATTACATATCCTATGATCAAAAAAGGAATCAATATGACGATCAGCGTAAACCAAACAATTTTATGTCCTTGTTTCGGTGCTGTCTTCTTCTCTTTTTTCGGTCTATTCTTCAAATTTATGGCCATACTTTCTGCCTCCTAGAAAGTATTATACCATAGTTTTTATTTTTGTATATTTTAACAAGACACTTCATCAAAACTCTTTCTTCGATACAATATGAATACTAACCTTTAAAGAAATTATCAAAAGCACAAAACTGACACCATACAACAATACAAGCATCGTTTGCTGTCCTAAGATGGGCATGCTTTGAAGAACCTGCATCCAGTCGATACCGATAAACTCCAGGCATTTCTGAATGAACGTTGCGATCAACAGTAATGCGCCATTCAATAAAATAATGGCAATTCTTCCTCTTTCCTGACCAAACTTTAAATGAAATGGAATCATGATAGCCTGTAAAAGAAGAATAAACGCAAACAATCCAAAAAGAATCATCCATCCATCAAAGGCCAATGACATTCCTTTTTGTACGGCCATAAAAATCGTGAATAGAAACATCACCACTAAGGAAACAAACGCCAACACAAAGGATAAAGCATATTTTTCAAATACATATTCTTTACGTGTGATCGGAAGGGTGAATAAAAACGCATTACCATTATCAAATTCATCATAGCTGATCGTACTTAAACCAAATAGCGATACCACAAAGGGGACAAATCCCAATGGAAATGTCATCATGGAAACATCTTCTGCCGATATCGACATACCGATCGCAATCAAAAGAATCAGTAAGAAAAAATACTTTTGTGCAGCCATTAACTTTACATCTTTGATCCATAAGCCTTTCATAGTGAATACCCCCGAATCATCATCGTGATTACCGCATCGATCGTTCCTTTTTCTATTGTGATCCCCGGTTCATTTTCCATATAATATTGTTTCTGATTGGTTAAACATGCATAGCCATATACTTCTTTACAAACTTTTAGGATATACTGTGTATCCAATTTCTTAAATTGTTCTTCACTCATCTTTAAGATGGCATAATCACTTAAAAGTACATCGGTATCTTCATGGAAGATCATTTTTCCTTCATGAATCATATATAGATCATCACATAAGCTTTCCAGGTCCTCGGCGATATGGGAACTGATCAAGATCGAAGCATCTTTTTCATCTTCCATATAATCTCGCAACAAGTCCAAGATCTCATCTCTTGCGATTACATCCAAGCCAGCTGTCGGCTCATCCAGAATCAACAACTGGGCGTGATGAGATAAGGCAATCAAGACTTTTAATTTGGCTTTCATTCCTGTCGAAAACTCTTTGATCTTTTGATCGTATGGAAGCTGGAAACGTTGCATTTGTTTCTGAAAGTAAGAAAGATCAAAGTTTGAATACATGTTTTTTAATATCGTGATGATATCACGCACCGTTAAGTATGCACTAAATCCAGAATCGGACAAGACCACACCTAACTTCTCTTTTTCTTTTCCACTAAGTTTGTGATGTTCTTGTCCAAAAATTTGAATACTTCCAGAATCCAATGTGATCAAATCCAGAATGGCTTTAAAAAGAGTTGACTTTCCAGCGCCGTTTTGTCCGATCAATCCTGTGATCTGTCCATCCAAAATTGTCAAAGAACACTCTAATTCAAATGTACCATATCGTTTTTGTACCTCTTTTACTTCCAACATGACGATTCCTCCAGTAAGAGTAAAAACAAATCCTTGAGTTCCTCCTTTGTGATATCAAACCGCTTTGCCTTTTGAAGAATGCCTTCCAAATCCTGTTCCAGCTCTTTTCTTTGTTCTTCTAAAACCAGCTGTGGATTCACAGGGGCAATATAGCTGCCTTTGCCATGGACTGTACAAATAAAGCCTTCACTTTCCAGTGCGTCATACGCTTTTTTGACTGTGAGCGCACTGATTTTCAATTCTTTTGACAAAGCACGAACCGAAGGTAAAGGCTGGTTTTCCTTTAACTCCTGTTTCAAGATTCCTTCTTTGGTCTGTTCTACGATTTGTTCATAAATAGGAACCATAGATGAATGATTGATGATAAGATGCATGACGTCGCTCTCTTTCTATAAACAGTATATAACAGTATAATACAGATGTAAAGAAAAAACCTGTCGAAACAGGTTTACTTCACTGACATATGAATCTGGTCTAAGATGCCCTGATCACTAAAGACTAGATTCAAGGTTTCATTCTCTTCCTGGTATTGCAGCTGATTCTCTTCTGAAGAAGTCGGTTTTCCATACAGTTCTTCTACAGTATCCTGCTGACTCCATCCCAATACGATTTTTTGAGCTAACATCATATGCATTCCTGAATTCATACGATGGACAACGATCTGTGTGATGGAAGCCTGACTGGTTTCTATGGTTTGATCGGTCGTATTGGTAACAGTTATATGCATCTGCATTCCATTTTTGTTTTCCAAATCTAATTCAATGCTTTTGCCGGCATCCAGATTCTCATGTTTTTTGGCCTCAAATTCGGTCTGTTGAATGGTCCATCCACTTTGAGTTAAAGAAGAAAGCGGATCGTTTAAAACATAAACTTGATTATCAACCTGCAGCTGCATGTCCTGCCAGGAATCCGATAGACGATCGTTCATGGAAAGCTTATTGATCAAAGACTGTGGTAATCCTTTTTCTACCTTGATCGAGCAAACGATCTGTGTGCGTGGAAAGATTTCTACCTGGGCAAAGACGTCTTTAGAATCTTCATCCCATGTATCATCAAGTGTCTGCCAGCTTGTTTTGTTTAAGCGGTACGTTTGAAGATGACCGTTTTGATCGGTACCGGATACATCATACTGCCCTTTTTTCTGTTCCAAAACCACATTGGATAACAAGACTGTTCGTGGATTTTGAATGGATGCGATATCCATCAACGGATCCTTCAACAAAAAGAACACGACTAGAAAGGCCGGAACCAGACAGATCAAGACGGTTAAAAACCGTAAAAGTTTCTTTTCTTCTTTATGATGCGATAAGATGGCACCGGCAATAAAGCACATGATGATCAAAGCGGCCACCGAAATCAAAATCTGCACATAGTTTACATAAACTAAACCAAGGATGCCTTCCATCAACTGTCCCTGATTGGACGGTGTAAAGTAGAAATAATAAGCCCCATAACCGGCCGCAGCCAGTATGATCAATATCAATAATATGATAAATACCCACTTTATCTTGCTTGGTGCATTTGCTTTTTTCATTCTGCTTCCTCCTTTTCCCGGTTCAGTCTTTCCTGCAGCTTTTTTTGTACAAGTGCCGGATCTGCCTGTCCTCTGGAAACTTTTAACACCTGTCCGACTAAATAAGACAGGGCGCGTTTTTTACCCTGGCGATAATCATCAATGCTTTGTTGGTTGGCATCACATACCTGCCTGATCCATTCTTCAATTCGACTAACATGGGGCTGTTCGTCTTTGGCCTTCTGTATTTGATCCTCTACATTTTTACCGTTTAAAAACGCAAGAATCCACTGACGAATCCTGTTTGTCGAAAAATTTTCTTCTTTTTGATCAACGATCCATGCGAATCGTCTTGGATCGACATCGGACAAAGAAATCGCATGACTCTTCATCTGATTTCGAACATCATTCAACAACAGATGAAGAACATCCCTATTTCGCTCTGTATATTTTATAACGGCAAAATAGAAATCCGTCAAATCTTTTTGTGCCAGAAGGCTCTGCGCCTCTTTCTCATCGATTCCCTGCTTCTTTAAAATATCCAAAATTTCTTTAGGATCATGTGGCTGTCTTGCGATGATTTCCTGAATCCAACTTTTGTCCAAATGAATAATTGGCAAATTCGGTTCCGGAAAATATCGATAATCTTTTTGTGTTTCTTTTTTCCGCAATAAGATTGTCGTTTTTGTCTTTTCGTCAAAACGACGTGTCTGCATTTCTATTTTTTTATGTTGATCCAAAAGTAAAGACTGTCTTTGAATTTCATAATCCAAAGCCTGACGGATATGTGAAATCGAATTGAGATTTTTTAATTCCACTTTATCTCCCAATTGTGATGGATTTTGACTTAACGAAACATTGATATCACAACGAAGCTGTCCTTTATCCATGCGCCCCTGGGTTACACCCAGATAAATCAGCTTTTGTTGAAGAGATTTCACATAAGCACAAGCCTGATCCACTGAATGAATTTGCGCCGCGCTGACAATTTCCAGTAAAGGAGTACCACAACGATTAAAATCCAACAAGGTACTTTGCGAATGATGGATCATCTTTGCGGTATCTTCTTCCAGATGCACTCGTTCAATACCGATTTTTTGTCCTTCGATCATTATATAGCCATTTTTTCCCAGTGGATAAAACTGCTGCGTAATCTGAAAGCCTTTTGGAAGATCAGGATAGGCATAGTTTTTGCGATCAAAGCGTAAAACCGGATCGATTGTACAATGCAGTGCATCACAAACCAAAATGCCATACTCTACCGCTTTTTTATTAATTGTCGGCAAATAGCCCGGCAACGCCAGATCAATGATATCCAAAGAAGTATTGGGATCTTGATTTTGTGTAACCAAAGCCGAGGAAAACATCTTTGTCTTGGTTCGCAATGCACAATGAATTTCAATTCCTATATGTACCTTATACATGATCCATCTCCTGTATCACTTGAGAAAACAATTTTGCGGCTTCCAACAACAAATCTTCCCGGCAAGGCTTAGCAGCTAAATGAAGGCCAAAAGGAAGACCCTCCTTATGTCCAAAAGGAATGGAAATGGAAGGATAACCGGAAAAATTGGATAGCTTTAAATACGAAAGTCCGATCGATGCATCCTCTTTATATTCTGAGATCAAAGGTGCCACATCCGGCGTGGTCAAAGAAAAAACAATGTCTGCTTCTGTAAACATTGAAGCATACGCATCCACCAGTTTTCGGCGTATCTTCTGTGCCTTGATAAACAATCGCTCCTGATTTTCTTTATGCAGTGCATAAGCGCCACATAAAAAGCGTTTTTTGACTTCCCAGGAAAACCCTCTAGAGCGAATGTTTTCCACGCTTTGATCTTTGGATGACAAGCCAAAGCGAAGACCATCCAAATTGGCATGATTGCTGCAGGCTTCGGCATTGGCAATCACGGTATAGACAGGATCGATCAACGCTAATAGAGATTGTGGCATTTG
The DNA here is from genome assembly GCF_052121255.1 of Faecalicoccus sp. LCP19S3_E2. Taxonomy (NCBI): domain Bacteria; kingdom Bacillati; phylum Bacillota; class Erysipelotrichia; order Erysipelotrichales; family Erysipelotrichaceae; genus Faecalicoccus; species Faecalicoccus sp. LCP19S3_E2. The sequence goes on from NZ_JBQKEP010000004.1 coordinate 131,213, forward strand.
TACGTGTTTGATCGTTTGTTTTGTTTCCAGTTGCTCGATCAATTTTTGTAGTCGAGCTTTTAAAACAGGATAGGCATCTTCCGATATTGAATCAAAAACAGCCAGTCGTAACAACCCTTCTTTCTTTTGGGATGCTTCTTCAAGTGATTTTGGCAAAAATGTCATCAAATCTCTTTCATCCTGCCCTTTTAAAACATCATATACACATTCTACCTGTTCTATAGATCGAGCTAAAATACCGACGGTGTCCATCGAACTGGCATAAGGGACAATGCCAAAACGGGAAATTCTTCCATATGTTGGTTTCAACCCAACCAGCCCCATATAGCTGGCCGGCTTACGAATGCTGTCACCGGTATCCGTTCCCACAGCTACATCAGCACCATCGACTGCCACCAAAGCAGCACAACCACTGCTGCTTCCTCCCGGTATTCGGTTTACATCCCATGGATAAGTGACCGGCCCATGAATATCATTGTTGCCGGAGCCTCCCATTCCTAACTCATCCATGGCTGTCTTTGCGACAATACAGCCGCCTGCCTGTTTGATCTTTTCTACAATGGTCGCATCATAAGGGCATTGATAACCTTCCAAAATTTTAGACCCGGCCTGCAGCGGATAACCTTTTAAGGAAATGTTATCTTTAAGGGCTATTCGTACATTCTTAAGCCTTCCTTTGTCTTGTATCTCAGGTACAACAAAAGACACAATGGCCTGTGTCTTTTGTTGCGCAAATTCACATTGTTTTCTGATATATTCTTTGGTTAAGGGCATTTATTTCACCACCCTGCTGATTTCTATATACCCATCTTTTGTAGAATTGGCATTGATCAAAGCTTCTTCTTTGGTCAAGGTGTAAATCGAATCCTCTTTTCGAAAAACAGCTTCTGTTTCAAAACAGCGAACCATGGGTTCCACATTCCCTGTATCCATTTTTGAAAAAGCCTTGGCAATTTCTTCCATTTTACACAGTTCGTTTTCGATTTCTTCATATTGAGAATCATCAATTTGAATACGAACTTCGTTTTGGAGTGCTTTTATTCTTTCTTTATTCATACACTTACTGCATGGTCATCACATTGACATCTTCACTGCCGGCATCTTTGGATACAATGGCATACGTACCGACATCGGTGATAACTTCTACCTTATAGGTACAGGAAGAATTGGTAAAGACGACCATTTGTTCACTGGCGGCCTGTGTGATGGCCAAAATCTCGCTGGCAGTCTTTCCATGCGCTGTCAATGTGATATTCAACTGAATAACCTTCCCATCTTGCAGAGTGGCTTTTCCAACCAGATACGAATAATCGACAAGAACATGACTTAGTTCATTTTGATATTCCGCAAACTGCGCTGCCATATCGGCATCTGCCTTGCTGAAGGCAGCACCGGGAACCTCTGCCCAAGTCAAATCCAGTTCTGAAAAATCTCCCTGTGCCCCTTCAAAATATCCTTGATAAATATAAGAACCCAGGGTATCTGATGCATGATCCAAAGAGAAACATGCTACATAAATCGGCACATTAGAAGTAATGGAGTTAAAACGCTCACGCATATAGCTGACCAAATGACCGGAAGTTACCTCTAAGTAATTCTGCATACGATCTTTGGTGATCTCCACTGTTTTTCCATTTTTATCCTCTAAGGCATCATTGACGACCATTGCGATGGAAATGCCTTGCAGCTCATCATCGGCATACCAGTCCAGCTCATAGAGATCCACTAAGATCACAGCCCCGCTGACTGTACCATTTCCGGTATTAAAGCCTTCATCCGGACTGGGATTTAACCCATTGGGATTTTCATCTCGATTTGTTCCTAACAAACCTCTGGAGCCATCGGTGGCATCCAATTCATCATAATCCAAAAATTCCTGTGTTTTATAGGCGACTTTCGTGGGTGAAAAATACGTCTTTGATAGATCCATCAATCCCTGTTCCATGCGAAACCGCGCTTCTGTATCCCCCATAAGAGCGGCATGCTTGATACGTGCATCACTACTTTCATAAGGCTGTATGGCCGCGTACTCTTCTTCCCCGATCGGATTGAGCTGATTCGAATTGGATACCGTACTACATCCACAAAGCACCAACAAAGACATCAATATACAAAGACTAGTTTTCCTCCAATGCATTTGACACCTCCTGTACGAATTCTTCCTCGCTCATTAAGGCAACGCCTAAATTACGAGCCTTTTCCAACTTAGAGCCTGCCGCCGTTCCATAAATGACATAATCTGTCTTTTTCGATACCGAACCGGCTACATTGGCTCCTAATGACTCTAATATTTTTTTAGCTTCCGTGCGTGTATAATGCTCTAAGGTTCCCGTTAAAACCACTGTTTTGTTACTGAAACCAGACGCATGGATCTTTTCTTTTTCCTGTTCCATATTCAAGCCCTGCTCCTGTAAGACCTGAATCAGATGTCTGTTTTTCTCTTCCTGAAAGAACGCCAGAATACTTTCGGCCGTAATTTGTCCGATATCACGAATTTGGACCAGCTCTTCCAAAGTTGCGTTTCTTAAATTTTCCATCGTGCCAAAATGATGTGCCAGGATCATGGCCGCCTTTTTGCCGACCTGACGGATACCCAGCCCATACAATAAGACACCTAACGGCTGTTTTTTACTTTCTTCGATCGTCTCCAACATATGATCGACCGATTTGACCTGATATCCTCGCTTTTCTAAAAGCGCTTCACGATGATTCTTTAAAAAGTAAATATCCTCAATCGAATTTAAAAAGCCAAATTCATGCAGCTGTTCGATCTTTTTATCGCCTAAAGAATCGATATCCATCGCATCGCGGGAGGCAAAGTGAATCATACTTTCGACAACACGTGCCGGGCAATCCTGATTGATGCAGTAATGCGCCGACTCTCCTTCTAAACGTACCAGTTTAGATCCACAGACCGGACACTCTTTAGGGAACACATATGGTTTTTGGGTACCATCTCTTCGTTCTTTAATACTGCTGACGACTTCCGGAATGATTTCTCCGGCCTTTCGCACCACGACGATATCACCGATGCGAAGATCTTTGGAAGCTATCATATCTTCATTGTGAAGCTGGGCGGCACTTACCGTCGTTCCGGCCACTCTTACCGGTTCTAAAACCGCATTGGGAGTGATCTTTCCGGTTCGTCCAACCGTGATCGTAATATCTTTTAAGCGTGTCTGAACCTCCTGGGCCGGAAATTTATAAGCAGTCGCATAGCGTGGCGCTTTTGCGGTAGAACCTAAACGCGCCTGATCCGGTAAACTGTTTAGCTTAATGACCATCCCATCGATCTCATAAGGCAGTTCTTCTCTTTGTTCATGAATCGACTGAATAAAGTCCCAGATTTGTGCCGTATTTCTACAAACCTTGCGTAACGGATTGACACGAAAATGAAGCTGTTCCATCTTTTCCAACGCTTCTTCCTGACTGGTGATACCAAAATCAGCTGCATTCTGGAAATAATACCAGTAGGCATCCAGTTTTCTTTGCGCACAAATGGAAGAATCTAACTGACGAATGGAACCGGCTGCCGCATTTCGGGGATTGGCAAATAAAGCTTTTCCTTCTTTTTCCTGTTTTTCGTTTAGCTCTTCAAAGCTTTTTTTAGGCATATAGACTTCCCCGCGAATCTCGATATGCCTTGTTTCTTCGATATACATTGGAATCGAGGCAATCGTACGGATATTATTGGAGACATCTTCTCCGACAAATCCATCACCACGTGTGATCGCTCGGGTAAATCGTCCATTGTCATACAACAAAGCCATGGCCAGTCCATCGTATTTGCACTCTACGACAAATTCGGCATCCTTGACGCTTTCTTGAATTCGTTCGACAAAAGCTTGAATTTCTTCATAATTAAAGACATTTCCTAACGAAAGCATCTGCGTCTGATGCTCCACCTTTTCAAATCCATCCAATACCGCACCGATGATACGCTGGCTGGGTGAATTGGGATCGTAGAGCTCCGGATGTTTTTCTTCCAGTGCCATTAGCTCCTGCATCAAACGATCGTATTCCTGATCAGATACACTGGGCTTATCATACACATAATATTCAATCGAATACTTCTCTAAAAGTTTTCGTAATTCTTCAATACGTTGTTGTTCATTCATACATTTCACCATCTGTATTATAACACGACTTTATGCTTTGCCTTCTTGATTGAAGGATGCAAGGCATTTAATTTCTTGATGCCATAAGGATGTTTAAAGGCAATCGTCGCAATATTGTTTTCCAGCTTTAAAACGATTCCTTCCCCAAAGACTGCATGTGTGACACGATCTTTGACCTTGAAAGGCGCTTTTGATTTTTTAGAAGGAATACCAATCGATGCTATCTGATGTTCTTCTCGTTTAACTTCTTTCTCTTTTCCTTCCTGAAAGGTGCATTTTTCCGGAATTTCCATGATGAATCGACTTTGTATCTTATACTTATCCAACATGTAGCTGTAGCCTGTATTCCATGTGATATACAAATGTCGTTTGGCTCTTGTCATCGCCACGTAACAAAGTCGTCTTTCTTCTTCCAAGGCTTTCCGGCCTCCTTCATCCATGGAACGAGTACTTGGGAATACACCATCATTGAAGTTGACCACAAACACAGTATCAAACTCCAATCCTTTAGCCGAGTGTACTGTCATCAGTGATACACAATTCCCGCTTTCCTCATTGGCACGTGATGTAAACAGGCTGACCTCCTGTAAATAGCTTTCCAGTGTCATTTCCGGATCTTCCCGCAGACTTTGAGCGATATCGCTTTTGAGTTCCTTTAAGTTTTCCAGACGTTCTTCTTCATTTTCTTCCTGCAGCATCTTCTTATAGCCACTTTGTTCCAGCACATACTCTAAAAAATCTTCCAAAGAAAGATTCTCTCTTTGTCTTCTTAAATCCTCAATCAAGCTTACAAAGGGGGCACATTTTTTGATGATCGCACCAGAAATTTGTTGCGGATCTTTTAAAACTTCGTAGAGATTGATGCCACGCATCGTTGCTTCCTCACGCAGGTTCTCGATCGATTTTTGTCCAATACCACGTCTAGGCTGATTGATTACACGAAGCACGGCAAGATCCAGTGATAATTGTTTAGGATCACTTTCTTCCGGTTTGGTACATAGCTTTAAATACGCCAGCGCATCTTTGATTTCCTGTCGTTCATAGAAGCGAATCCCCCCATATATACGATAAGGGATCGATACGGTACGAAGCACACGTTCAAAGGAACGAGAGGAGAAATTGGAACGATACAAGATTGCCATATCTTTATAATCGATTCCATTTCGATGTTCTTCCTGTATCTTTTTTGCGACATATAAAGGTTCTTCATTATCATCGACACATGTATGTAATATAATTTTGTCCTGCCCCGGAATCTGGGTAAACAAATCCTTTTTGATTCGATCCTCATTGTACTGGATCAAAGCATTACTGGCATCCAGAATCGGTTGGGTCGAACGATAATTCTGATCCAGGATAACACTTTTACACGGTTGAAAATCTTTATCGAAACGCAGGATAATATCCACGCTGGCACCACGCCACGTATAAATCGTCTGATCAGGATCTCCAACGACACATAAGAACGCATGGGGACCTGTCAACATACGAATGATCGAATATTGCACCGGATCCACGTCCTGAAACTCATCGACATGAATATAATCTAAACGATTTTGCCACTTGGTACGAACCGATTCTTCCTTCTGTAACAGATGATGCGCTTCTCTAAGCAGATCATCAAAATCCATGGCCTTCATCTCTTTACGCTTTTCTTCATATTTCTCATAAATATGTGCAATGTTTTCCTGTTCTTTGGTAAAAGCCATTTCCAAAGCCTGTACCGGACTGAAGTCCTCGCTTTTATATCCGGAAATCATACCTAAAACTTTGTTCATATTCAATTCTTTGATATCCAAATCCATAGCTTTATAAATCGGTCGAAGAATCTGTTTTTGATCATCGCTATCCAATATTGTAAAAGAGCGAGGGTATCCGATCGCATCCGCATCTTCACGTAAAATACGTACACATAAAGAGTGAATCGTTGAAATACGCACAGCCAATGCCTCTTTACCCAGCTGTGCCATCAGACGTTCCTTCATTTCATTGGTTGCCTTATTGGTAAAAGTAATCGCCATGATCCGATTTGGGAACACCCCACATTCTTTGACCAAATAAACGATACGAGCCATCAATACACGTGTTTTTCCACTACCGGCCCCAGCGATGATCCGTACATGCGAATCCGTAATCGAAGCCGCTTCTCTTTGTTTACTATTTAATGTTTCTAAAATACTCATTTTCTTCACCTCGATTATTTTATCATGGACACTGTAAAAGAAAAAGGAAGGTTACCAAAAAGAGGATTTGACTAAAGTGAAAAAGAGTCCATTTCCTTAAAAATAACTCTTTAGACACGATCGGCCATTTAACCAATTTATCACTTTCTGAGTTTGAAAAACTACAAACTCATTAAGACTCCTGTTGACTAAGCATCTTTTCTTTAACAGTAGAAAAAAATGCCCTTGACGGACATTTTACTTATCTTCTTGCACTTAAAGCTTTTGTCAAAGCTATGTTGGCTAAAATCGCAACGATGATTTCGGGAATCGCATTCGTTAAAATAACTGTTCCCATGGCAGCCATTAAAGCACCTTGGGCAACACCGATAGCTTGTGCATAAGGCGCTGCATAGAATAAAAGAATCAGACCAAGCACTCCCACTGTATGTAAAGCTGTAGCAACCAGAGCAGACAAGGCAGCACTTGCAGAAACAGATTTTCCTTTTTTGATCAATCCATGATAAATAGTACCGGCAAGCCATCCCAGTAAAAGACGTGGACCGATCGCAACGATCAAAGATTGAAAGCCGCCACTAAAGCCGCCGACTTCTACAAAGGGACTGAACGCAAAGCTGGTTACCGTAGGTGCCATTGTCGCATTGATCACCGAAGTGATCCCAAAGACAAGTCCCATCAATACACCATACTTGGTACCCATCGTACAGGCACAGACAATAACTGGTACATGCATCAGCGTAGCGCTAAGCACTCCTATTCGCAAATAGCCTAACGGCGTTACCAAAAGTACAACTTCAATCGCTAAAAATAGCGCCAGCATAGTCAGACTTTTGATCTGATTCGATGTTTTTGACATATTCAATTTTCCTCCTACTCTCGTTCTTAAAGATACGATGTAAACAAAAACTTCGATTTGGAATCTTCAATTATAGTCTTTCGATCTATATTGTCCAAAGCTAAAAGAATTATAAAAAAATGACAGGAACAAATCAACCCTGTCATTTCATTTATAATCAATTCCACACTTAAATTTCTATATAAAAATAAGCTTGGCTTTCACTTCTTCTGTGTTTTCATCCATGAATATGTCTGCATGCGAATAAAATTCACAATGTCAAAGATAAACTTTCTTTCATCGTTAGACATATTCTTTAATTCCAGAAAGCCCAACATGACTTGTTTTAAACTGATTTCGCTCAAGTTCGATACATTTGTAATATCCAATCGATCCATGATAGAGAAAATCAACTCAATATACTCCTTTTTTTCTTCATCGCTTTTTGATAAAAGCAGTCGATCGACAAGCTGTAAAGTTTCCTTACTGGTTATAGAAAGTTCTTTAAGCGGAAGATAAGAATCTGTCGTAATCTTCCAGCTGAATGTATCGTGTTGAAGCAGTCCACTTTCTTCAGCATCCAGCACGACTTCTTTTTCCATATGCTCCAAAAGACAACCGATGATTGAGTCCTTTGGCTTATAGTTTGTGATCTTCTTCAAAACAGGATTGTCCTTTACCGAATCAATAAAAGAAGAACGAAAGCCCGGTGCATCAAAGGCAAGCACTTTGGTGATCACATCCGCATATTGTGTGGTCTTTAAAGCGGCATACATCGCAAGGTTTCCTCCTTTAGAATGACCGCTTACATAAATCTTTGGATAGACTTTCTTTTTAACCAAACCAAAAAAAGAAGTTGTTTCCGGGATACTGTCCAACACTTGTTCCAAAAATGCCAATGCCAGCTTATGACAAGGCAGTTCATCTGTATAAGTCATGCGCATATTTTCTTTCCAGCCGGTCATGGTGCCATCCGTACCACGAAAGCTGATCAAAATCGTACCATCCGGCATCAAAAAGGACATGGCTCCAAACTGAATCATCTTTTCTTCATCATAGACTTCCTGATAATGTGTAATGCGAACATTTTGATAACGTATCGTATCTTGCAGATCCATGACCAGATTGGGTATATTCCTGGAAAAACAGAATCGCTGTTCAATTTCCTGTTCTGTATGCATTTTAAAATAAGACTGGCAGGCCTGAGGTAGACAAACGGGTTCTTTTTGGACAATATGGGTCCAATCGACATACGATAATTCATTCAGGATCAAAAGATCAACCCAGTTTAATGGTCGAAAAGAAAACGGAATATCTTTACGTAAATGCACATAATTCAACATATTTTCCATATCAGATACCTCGTTTTTCATACAGTTGAGCGTATTCTACATATTCCTGTGCATTGTCCAGAATTTGTTCGATCTGTTTTGGTGTTACAAGATGATGAACTTTGCCCGGACATCCTAAAACCACAGAACCCTCCGGAACCACCTTCCCCGGTGGTACCAGAGCACCGGCTCCGATAATCGAATGTTTGCCAATCTTTGCTGCATCCATAATCGTTGCACCCATTCCAATCAATACTTCATCTTCAATGGTACACCCATGTACAATCGCATGATGACCAATCGTAACACGATTACCAATTGTCAGCGGATGCCCTTTGGAACAGTGTAATACCGCATTATCCTGCACATTGGTCTGTTCACCTATACGAATCGTATCACTATCGCCTCGAACAACAGTTCCAAACCAAATGCTTGAGCCTTTTCCAATCTGCACATCACCGGTAATTGTGGCATTCGGTGCTTTGTAATAAGATGGTTTAGGTTTCAGGATATCCTTGATCAACCAGACAACTCCATGCCATGCATCAAATTTAAAACCACATTCCGGCAAAGCTCCACTCCATTGATATCCATGGCGTTGATGAAACGCAATGCTTCTGTCATTCGTATCGGTAATGCATGCAATTAACCAGCGATATCCTTTTTGAATACATGCCTTTTCCAATGTCTCCAACAAAGAATCTGCCAAACCAAAATGAGAGCCTTCCTGAAAATAGATCGTAACCTCCATACAGAAGCGATAGGCTGCCTTAGAAAAAGCCGGATGCACATACGCATAACCTATTACCTGCTCATCATGACAAGCCACAAAGATTGGGTATTCTTTCGCAATTTCCTCAATCTGTGCTTTATATTGCGAATACGACATCGGCTCCAAGTCAAAGTTATAGGCTGTTGTCTTCACATAATACGCATAAATATCATAGAGAGCCGATAGATCAGCTGCTTCAAATGCTCGAATAGACATACTCCATCCCCCTTTTCATCTATTATACATAACAATAGATCTTCTGTATAAGAAAACAGATCATGAAACCATGATCTGCTCCAATCCCTCAAATTGAAGGTTATAATATCGAGCATATGTACCGCCCTTTTTCATCAATTCTTCATGCGTTCCTCTTTCCTGCAATCCGTCATGATTGATAACAACGATCTCATCGGCATTTTTAATCGTTGATAAGCGATGAGCAATCGTGATGCAGGTACGATCTTTGCTGAGCTCTTCCAAGGATTTTTGAATAATTCTTTCACTCTCATTGTCCAAGGCACTGGTAGCCTCATCTAAAATTAAGATCTTTGGATTCTTTAAGAACACACGGGCAATCGAGATGCGCTGCTTTTGTCCGCCGGATAAACGAGCCCCTCTTTCACCGACAAACGTATCATATCCATCCGGCAAAGATAAAATGAAATCATGAATATTTGCCTTCTTGGCCGCCTCTATAATTTCTTCTGGTGTCGCATCTGGTTTTCCGTATGCGATATTTTGTTCAATCGTTCCGGTAAACAGATAGACATCCTGCTGCACCAAACCAATAGCCTGTCTTAAACTCTTTACCCGCAGATCTCGCACATCTTGTCCATCGACCAGAATCTGGCCACTTTGCACATCATAAAAGCGAGGAATCAAAGAACACAAGGTCGTCTTCCCGGAACCGCTAGGTCCGACTAAAGCCACTTTCTTTCCGGCCGGGATATCCAGATTTACATGTTCTAATACAGATTCTTCCTTGTTGTAGGTAAAAGAAACATCTTTAAAAGAAATATCACCATGTACATTCTCTAAAGGATGCGCATTCTTGGCATCCTGAATGTCCGGCACTTCTTTCATCACTTCTTCAAAACGTTTAAATCCAGAAAATCCTTTTTGAAGCATCTCGGTAAATTCGATCAAAATATCGATCGGTGCCACAAAGATATTGACATACAGTGCAAAGGTGGCCAGCGTTAAGGGGCTTAAATTTCCCATAGCCACAAAGTAACCTCCACCGACCAAGACGGTCACATACAATAAACCCTGAAAGAAATTATTCATGCCGTAATACGTTCCCATCACACGATAGTTTCGTTTCTTGGAAGCTAAAAACTCATTATTGGAATGGGCAAATTTTTCTCGTTCAATATCCTCATTGGTAAAAGATTGTACAACACGAATCCCGGCCAGGCTGTCTTGTAATGCAGCATTGACATCACCGATCTTTCTTCGGTTATCCATAAAAGTTGCCCGCATGGATTTGTTTTGTGTATAGCTAAAGATAAGCATGATCAAAGTCACGATAAACAACAACAGAGCCAAAGGCCAGTAGATCAAAGACAAAATCACAAAGGAGCCGATGATCTTGATCAAAGAAATAAACAAATTTTCCGGTCCATGATGAGCGAATTCACAAATATCAAATAAGTCACTGACGACTCTTGACATCATGATCCCGGTATTGTGCTTATCATAATAGGAAAAAGAAAGTCTCTGGTACTGATCAAACAACTCTTTTCGCATATCTCTTTCCATGTGAGCCCCCATGATGTGTCCTTGGGCGGACACATAATAGCGACACAAAGCACGAATCACATAGAGAACCAACAGTCCGGCAAGCAACCAGATGAGTCCCTGTAAAATCTCCACGCTTTTTTGAATAAACATCGTATCTGTGCAGTAGTTTAAGATCAATGGGAAAGCCAAATCAATCAAAGAAATTGTTAAAGCACAGAATAAATCAAAAAAGAAGACAAATTTATAAGGCTTATAATAGCCGATAAAATGTTTAAAAGTTTTCATAGCATCACCGGGAATCATTATAACAGAACCACACGAAAAAAGAAGCCGTTTTGCACGGCTTCCCACTAATCCTCTTTTTTGCTGGCCTGAACGATACGACTGGCCTGTGGCTCCGGTACCGGATCATAACGATCCATTTCCATCGTATATTTACCCAGACCTTGTGTCATGCTTCTAAGTTCAATGGAATATCTGGCCATTTCTGCCATTGGAACCTGTGCTTCAATGATCTGATCGCCATCTTCCGGTGTCATACCCATAATGGCACCACGACGTTTATTCAAATCACCGATAACAGTTCCGGTATATTCATCCGGTACCGTCACGACAACATTCATGATCGGTTCTAGAAGAATCGGATGGCACTTTGTCATCGCATCCTTAAAGGCAAGTCTTGCGGCTAATTTAAAGGCCATTTCACTGGAATCGACATCATGGTATTTACCATCCGTCAAAGTTGTCTTGATGTTGACCATTTTATAACCGGCCAGGCTTCCCTCTTCACAACATTCTCTTAATCCATTTTCAACCGCCGGGAAGTATTGTTTCGGTACAGCACCACCGAAGACTTTTTCATTAAATTCCATTTCTTCTACATCCGGATTTGGCGCAAAATCGACAAATACATGCCCAAATTGCCCATGCCCACCGGATTGTTTTTTATGACGACCTTCACCGGTTGCGCTCTTAGTGATGGTTTCACGATACATAACCTTTGGATCGGCCAAAGTGACTTCGGCTTTGTATTTATTTTTCAATTTATTTAAGATCACGTCCAAATGCTGATCTCCGATGCCATATACGACGGTTTCCTTGGTTTCCGTATTATTGATGACCTTAAATGTCGGATCTTCTTCGACTAAACGAGCCAAGCCATTGGAAAGCTTATCTTCGTCATTCTTTGTTTTCGGGAAGATAGCCTGCCCAAACATTGGTTCATCAAATTCAATCGGATCAGCCATCAGCAGCTTACCTTTTTCACAAAGGGTATCGTTTGTCTTGGTATTCTGCAGTTTAACCAAAGCTCCGATATCTCCGGTAAACAGCTTACCGGCAGCCGTCTGGTGCTTTCCTTTAATGATATAGATCGAACTAATTTTTTCCGGTTTTCCGTTATTGGCATTGACAAGTGTAGAATCGGAATTCAAAACACCACTTAATACTTTCAAGTAAGAAATACGTCCTACAAATGGGTCAACGATGGTTTTAAAGACCTGTGCTGTCAATGTTTCGGTTTCTGATGTCAACAATTCGACCTTCACTCCATTTGGTGTTGTAGCTGTGTACATTCCTTTCTCCGAATACGTTGGGAAATAGGAAATAATCAAGTCCATCAAACGCTGGATACCGATGGATTGAATGGCACTTCCGGAGAAAACCGGACAAATCTCTCCATTGCGTACACCGATACGAACACCCTTTGTCAGTTCCGCATCGCTGAATTCTTCTCCGGAGAAGAATTTTTCCATCAGATCATCATCGCCCATCGCAACGGCTTCGGCAATCTGATCTTTGTACATGCTGATTTCATCCTTCATGTCTTCCGGAACCGGCTGCGGTGTATCGCTTCCGGCATGTTCGCCTTTATAATACCAGGCTTTATTTTTGATGATGTTGACAGAACCGACAACTTCTCCGTTTTCTACGATCGGTACTTCAAAGGGAATGATCGATTTTCCAAACTCTTCATGAAGTAAAGTATAAGCATCGTTAAAGCTTGTATTTTCTTCATCCAGTTTATTGATAAAGAAAATCGTTGGTTTTTTCGCTTCTCTTGCCTGTTTAAAAGCTAATTTGGTTCCGGACTCCAATACATCTTTGGCATTAGCTACGATCAGGCAGCTGTCACCTACCGCAAAACCGGCTTGTTTTTCACCGACAAAATCCAAATACCCCGGTGTATCGATGAAATTGATCTTACAGTCTTCCCATTCGATTGGAACGATGGATGAATAGACAGAAATGCCACGTTTGATTTCCTCGGCATCAAAGTCGATCATACTGCTGCCATCGCTGGTCTTTCCAAAACGGTCGGTCGCTTTGGTGTAATACAACATAGCTTCCAAAACACTGGTCTTACCGGCACCACTATGTCCGATTACGCTGACGTTGCGTACTTCTGAACTTAAATAATCTCGCATGGTCCAATCCTCCTATCGTAAGATCGGCTCCAATTGAGCGCGACAGTGTTCTCTGACGTAATCTAAAGCTGTATTCCCCTGTTTGTCCTGCATATCTTTATCAGCACCATAGGATAACAATTTTTCAACAAGGCTTGGGTATCCTCCATAAGCAGCACGCATCAGTGCCGTACATCCGTTATTATCAAATAAATTCACATTGGCATTTCTTTCCAATAAAATAGAGATCGTATCTCGTTTAAAGGCGATGCAGGCTTCCATCAAAGCTGTACGTCCTACTTCATCCTGTGCGTTGATATCCGCACCGGCATCCAATAAAACCTGCACACAGCGATCCTGGCCTAATAAAGCGGCACGCATCAATGCGGTACGTCCTCTGTCATCTTTGGCATTGACATCAGCTCCGGCATCTAATAAGGCCTTACAAATTGTTTTGTTTCCTTTTTTCGCAGCCCCCATCAAAGCTGTTTTTCCTTTATTATCCACTAAATTGACATCGGCTCCATTATCAATTAAAACTTGTACGACATCCTTACGATCTCGCTTAGCCGCACGCATCAAAGCGGTTCTTCCATCTCCATTTTGATAGTTGACATCGGCTCCTGCCTTGATCTGCCCACATACCATCGGGAAATCACCATTTGCGCATGCATCCCAAAATACCTTGTTGAAATTCTGATCCATTGTAAGTTCCTCCTTCTATTATGATTTGATCAAATACAGAAAAACTGGAATGCACCCATCCCAGTTTTATCCTCTATAAAAGAAGTGTGAAATTCCATTTCCGCTTGTAACAACGCTAACTTTTGTCATCTTCACCACTTCCTTTGCTTGATTGGATTATATCAAAATCCCTATAAATGACAAATCAAGAGCCAAGAAAGCCAATTCTATGACCAAGTAAGCCACTTAGTAGCCAAATAAGGCATCCAGCTCTTCCAGGCTGGTGACAAAATGTACGTTTTTGATTCCTTCCTCATCTAAAAATCCTTCTTGGATCATAACATCCATCTGCTGTTTCAAGGTGTCATAATAGCCATCCAGATTATAGAGCACACAAGGATAAGGTAACTGATCTAAACGAACCAGAGAAATGATTTCGGTAATTTCCTCTAACGTCCCCGGACCGCCCGGTAAGGCAATAAATCCCTGCGCCAAATCGATCATCTTCTGTTTTCTCTGTGACATGGTATCCACCATATATTCTTCATCTAGATGTGCATACAGCTTTTCTATCTTTAATAAAAATCTTGGCATCACACCGATGATTCTGCCTTTTCCCTGATAGACTGTATCCGCCAACAATCCCATCTGGCCTTTGCTGCCGGCACCATAAACCAATGTATTTTGATGTTTACAGATCCATTGTCCAATAGATCGAGTCAATGCAGAATACTTTGGATCTTTCCCTGTACTGGAACCTAAATAAACGGCAATATTCATAATACTTCCTCCTTGCCTGCTTCTACTATAACATGATGCATCATAAAAGTATCCTTGCATACTTCTAAAAAAAGACTGTGACGAGCACAGCCTTTACTTTAACACAAAACTAACCTGACCTTTCAGTTTATCCACAGATTCACAAACCACTTTAACTTTTTGTCCGATTGTATATATTTTCTTTCGATTTTGAGAAACCAGGCGTGAGGCGACTTCATCAAAATCAAAATAGTCATCCAAAGAATGAATCGGTACCAGTCCCTCTACCGTATTTGGTAATTCCACAAAAAATCCAAAGTTATGCACACTGACAATGTTCCCTTTAAATATTTGACCGATTTTATCTTCCATATATTCCGCACGTTTATAGTCGTTGACCTGCCGCTCCACATTCACGGCATCTTTTTCTTTTCCGGAAATATAGAATGCCTGTCGTTCACATTTCGCAAGATCCGTATTCTTATCTTGTTTATTCTGTAAGAATAGATATTTACGCAACATCCGGTGTACGACCAGATCCGCATAGCGGCGAATCGGCGAAGTAAAATGACAATATTCGCTTAAAGATAAGCCGAAGTGTCCCAGACAGTTGGCATCATATCTTGCCTTCTGCATCGCTCTTAAAGCTACATAGCTTAATACATCGCAAAGGGCAGGATCTTGAATCGACTCCAAAAACTGCTGCATATCCTTGGTCGTGACAGAATCTGGATAAAATGAGGTTCGAATTCCCAATGAGTGGGCCAACATGGTCAAATGCGAAACTTTTTTGGGGTCCGGTGTTTCATGGACTCGATAGATACCCGGAATTTCACAAGTATTTAATGTATGTGCCACACAAACATTGGCCAGGATCATAGCCTCTTCAATCATCTGCTCGGCAAAGCCACGCTCTCTGCATTGTACATCGATACATTTCCCTTCTTCATCCAGGATCAGTCTTGGTTCTTTGGTGTTAAAATCAATCGTTCCGCGATCGTGTGAACGTGCCTGTAACAGCTTGGCGCAGGCTTCAAACGCATACAAAAGCTCCTGAATCTCTTCATACTCCTTTTGCGCCTGAGCATCGCCCTGTAAAAACCGATTGACCTTGGAATAGGTACAACGACGATTGGAATGAATCAGACTTGGGACAATCTCATGATGCAGACAGCGTCCGGAAAAATCAATATCCATGACACAACTCAACGTACAGCGATCTACATTGGGATTGAGTGAACAAATACCATTACTTAAGGCAAACGGCAACATCGGTACAACACGATCTGCCACGTAAATACTGGTAGAACGGGCAAAAGCCTCCTGATCGATAGGACTGCCTTCCTTTACATAATGAGATACATCCGCAATATGAACATACAGGCGATACCCCTGTTGTGTCTTTTCTATCGAGATCGCATCATCAAAGTCTTTGGCATCATCACCATCGATTGTTACTGTCATCAAATCACGAAAATCGCTTCGTCCCTGCAGTTCTGCTTCCTGCACTTCTTTTGGCATAGCATCGGCCTGGGCCAATACTTTATCAGAAAAATGCTGACGAACATTATTGGCTGAAAGGATAGAAGTGATATCCATTCCTTTTTCATATTCATATCCTAATAACTTTTCAATACGACACTGTAAGGGATCGGTGTATTTGGTGATCAAAACCAGAGCCTTCATACGATGTTCAATATTAAATTCATCTAAATTCTGAATTTGAAAAGACGTATGCAGATCCACATCACTGTAAAAGACAAACTGTCCTTTTCTTCGATAGAAGGTGCCGGTTACTTTTGTGATGCCCCGCGAATAAATATGAATGATTTCATTTTTCTTTTTTGTACAATGCACTAAGACTTCATCTTTATCAAAAGCATTTCGTCCATATTTTTTCGGTACATACACCTTCTCTTCTCCATTAGAAACCATAAATTCATACTTTGATAGATCTTTTACTTTTCCAACTACAAATTCTTTTTGATCAATATAAAAATACACACTGTGGTTATTACAAAGGATCTGTTGTTCTTCCAGTGCATTCAATGCCTGAATCAATTGTGTAAAATCCTTTGAGGATTGGCATTTCAGCTTTCGTTCCAAATCCTTTATTGTCCATTGTCTTTTCTTTTCAAAACATTCTAAGATTCGATCTTTCATTTTATCACCACCAAAAAAAGACCTTACGGCCTTTATTAAACGATCTGTAATGCGATTACAAGTACGAAATACAAAATTCCGCAAATCAAAGTAGCACGAGAGATGACTTTCTCAGGTCCGCGTTCCTTTTGTACTGCAAACAAGTTCAAATCACCACTTCCGGTAAAAGCAGCACTCAATCCATCGGATTTTCCGCTCTGCAGCAGTACAAGTATTATGATGATACCCGAAAGTACCATTAAAATTACATTTAAAAAATCTTCCATTTTATCCACTCTTCCTTATCAAGACTCATTATAACATAAACGAATCAAAAGAAAAGTCCAAACAGTCCAATAGATCACGAACAATGATGTCCGGATGAATATTCAGCCTTTCCACATCTTTTTGTGTATGAACACCCGTCTGTACAAAAATCGTCTGTACATTCGCATTTTTCCCCAGTAAAATATCCGTTTCCAAATTGTCTCCGATCAAAATCACATCTTCCTTTTTCAAATGAAAGTGTGAAAGACAAAGTTCTAAGATTGGCGTATGTGGCTTTGCGATATTCGGACTTTTCTGCGAAGATGCATATTCAAACATGGCTACGATGCTGCCATTGCCCATTTCAAAACCACCGGGTTTTGCCAAGATACGATCTTGATTGGTGCCAATCAGCTTTGCTCCATTCAATAACAACTGCAGTGCTTTGGAATACTGTGCATAATCAGCGTCTTTATTCAGTCCGACAAAGACAAAATCCGGATTTTGATCTGTGATTGTAAACCCTTCATCCAACAAGGCTTGTTTCATACCTTCCTTGCCGATATAGTAAGCCGTATTTCCTGAATAATGAGAACGAACATACTGCACACTGGCCATAGCACTGTTATAAAACTGATCTGGAGAAATACCCGTATAGCCCATATTCTCCATGTGAATAACGTTTTCTTCGCGGGTACGCATCGAATTATTGGTCAAAAACAGATATGGAATGTTCTGTTTTTGACAATGTTCCAAAAACGTTTTGGCACTTTCAATGATCTGTGTGCCCCGGTACATCGTTCCATCTAAATCAAAGAGTAATGTTTTCATAAGCCTCCAAAAAAAGAAAGTCTAGTCGACTTTCTTTAAATCCATATAAGGAATTTCTGTCGGTGTTTCACGTCCAAACAGAATCAACAATACGGTTGCTTCCTGTTTTTCTTCATCCATGGCTTCCACAACTCCCTCTGAGTTTTTGAAAGCCCCGTTTAAGATTTCTACCGTATCACCAATACCAAAATCAACCTGAATGTTGATATCTTTACGACCTAAACGACGAAGCACGGAATCGACTTCCTCCTGAGCAACCGGGAAAGGCTTAGCTCCCTTTCCGGAAGATCCGATAAATCCGGTAACACCCGGTGTATTTCGTACAACATACCATGCTTCATCAGTCATGATCATCTGCACTAACAGATAACCGGAAAACAAGTTTCTTGTCTTTTCTACCGGTTTTCCGTTTTTATACTCGATTTCCTTTTCTTCCGCCACAACGATCTGGAATAAATAATCTTCCAAGCCCATTGTGCTGATACGACGTTCCAGGTTTTCCTTTACACGGTTTTCCTGTCCCGCATAGGTATTTACGACATACCACTCTTTTTTCAACTCTTCTGCCATGATGTCCCTCCTAAACTATCCAACGATAACCTTTAAAAGACCGCTGGCAACGAGTTCACAAATAAAGAAATAGAATCCAAATAATAAAGTAAACAGAATGACCAACCCACTGGATTTCATCAAGCCTTTAAAGCCCGGCCACTCCACCTGTTTTAATTCACGCCAGATTCCTTTGGGAGAATATGTTCTTTCTTTTTTTTCTTTCTTTTCTTTTGCCATAACGATCCCTTTCCTACTTTGTTTCTTTATGTAAAGTATGTTTACCACATTTTGGACAATACTTTTTAACCTCTAAACGCTGGGTATTCGTCTTTTTGTTCTTTGTCGTCACATAATTTCTGGACAGACATTCACTACACGTTAAAATTACTTTATCCGCCATAAAAATCACACTCCCACAGCTTATTCAATTTAACACTTATTCTCTACATTAGTCAAATGAAACTGTGCTTTTTTTAGATTTTCTATCCAATTCTGCCATATTCTATCACCAAACATAGAAAATGAATCATAATTTTTATGCACTAAGAACAACTCTAAGAAGTTGAAAAACATCAAAACATAAGTCTTCCTTTTGATTCTGTAAAACTGGTATTCCATTGCCAGACAAAATCACTCCCACTAACAAGCGGGAGTTAATCTTATATCCTTATTTTTGATATGCGATTTCTAACTTAATACGATCCGGATCTTCAAAATATACAGCATAATGATCCATTCCTCCGGCATATGGATATTTTTCATCATACAAAAGGGTTATACCTTTTACAATCAATTGTTCGCGAATTCGATCGATCTTGTCTTTATCCTCACAGGAAAAGGCCAGATGATTTAGTCCAATATGACAACGATTGTATCCATTTGAAAGATATTTCTCACGTGTTTGTACAAAAACTAAATAAAAGCCATCTTTCGCATAAGAAAAGCCTTGTGGCCAATCTTGAAATAACGTAAAGCCTAATATACTTAATAACCAGCTGTAAAAGGCTCTTGTTTTTTCTAAATTGCCAACATAGATTTCAATGTGGTGCATCGTATCAGGCTGCCAGATCTTCTTCGCTTATTGCATCTAACCATTGCGAAACAGAGCTTGTCACTTGTGCTAAACAACCTTCTTCAAATGGAACGATCAAACCGGCTTCTTTTACGATCTTTCTAAATGGCAGCGTTCCACCGATCTTACAAATGTGCTGGTAGTCTTCAAAGGCTTTTGGATCCTTGTTTTCCATACGTGCCCAAAACTGCATGGCACAAACCTGGGCCAATGTATAATCGATGTAATAGAACGGTGACATAAAGATATGGGCCTGTCGCATCCACCAGCCACCTCTTTCCAGTATATCGACTTCTTCATAGTTTTTATGTGGCAGATACTCTTTTTCAAGACGACGCCATGTATCCATGCGCTCTTTATGACTCATCTGTGGATGCGCATAGACTTCATGTTGGAAATGATCCACTAAAACACCATAGGGCAGGAATTTAAGACTGCCGGCCATATGTGAGTAATAATAGCGTTTTGTATCTTCTTCAAAGAAGCTGTTCATCCACGGATGCGTAAAGAATTCCATGGACATGGAGTGAATCTCACAAGATTCATAAGTTGGCCATACACAATCGCCTGGATAAATATCTCGCGATTCAAAAATTTGATAGGCATGACCGGCTTCATGGGTTAACACTTCGGCATCATGTTGTGTCTGGTTGAAGTTTGCAAAGATAAACGGACTTCTGTAATCCGGCATAAACGTACAATAACCACCGGCTGCCTTACCCGGTTTACTGTCAAGATCCAATAGATCATGTTCAACCATAAAGTCAAAGAAAACACCGGTTTCTTTCGATAATTCATGATACATCTTTTGAGCTCTTTTGACTAACTCGGCACGATCGTACTTAGGTGTTGGATTCCCCTGCACAAATTCTACCTTTTCATCCCAGGCATGTAATGTATCATAGCCTAAGCGCTTTTGTTGGCGCTGATACAATGTACTGCATAAAGGAACAACATCCTTTAAAACCTGTTTACGATAGTTAGCCACATCTTTTTGATCGTAATCATAACGACGCATACGAGCATAGCCTAGTTCGATAAAGTTCTCATAGCCCATCTTTTGTGCCATACGTGTACGAACTTTGATCATCTGATCAAAAATCTCTGCGACTTGTTCTTCATGTTGTTCAAACCAGTTCCAATAAGCCTGTAATGCACGTTTACGCACTTGGCGATCGGAAGAATTAGTCTTAACTTCCAAACTGGATAAATTATAAACCTTGCCATCAAACGGAATCTCTGCACTGGCGATCAAAGCCTGATATTTTGTCATCAAACGATTTTCTTCCTGCATATCTTCTACAATGACAGGATCAAAGGCTTTGATATCCATTTCCTTTTGAAGAAAGAAGGTTTCCGGCAAAGCCTGTTTTAAATCAGCCAAAAATGCACTGTCTAAAAGCGCACGGTTTATCTTTTCATAATCTTTCTCCAATTCCGGTAATACGGAATCCAAAAACTCCTGTTCTTTGGTATAGAAATCATTTTTGGTATCGATGGTATGTCGTATTTCCACCAGAGAAACTTGTGTGGTCACAAACCGGCGAATTTCATCAACTTTTTTGATACAATCTTGTACCTGTTCTATAGTTTTGGACTCTTGAATCGCAAGGGCAAGGTCCGATAATTGTTTCTGTAATAAGGGCGCATCTATATGTTGATATGTATAATCTTTAAACTGCATAGCTCCTCCTTTTTAAAAAAAAGCATTCCAGCCCCATATAAATAAGGCCAGAATTCCTATTCCAATCAAAAGAATAGGTCCAAATACACTAAAAGCGGCAATGAATAAAGCCAGTCTGTCTCCCTTTTCCAGATCCGTATAGGCATCCGGCTTTATTTCTTTCTTTTTGAAGATCGAACGGAGGCGTTCACGTCCATTCATTCAAACTCACCCGCAAAATGACAACGCACGAAATGATTCTTTTGAATTTCTCGATACTCCGGTTCCTTTTGTTTACAGATATCCTTGGCAAAAGGACATCGTGGATGAAATTTACAACCTGTCGGAATATTGACATTGCTTGGAATTTCACCTTGAATAACACTTAATTCTTTTCGCTTTTTAGGATCTGGAATCGGAATAGCCGCAATCAAAGCCTTTGTATAAGGATGTTGCGGATTTTGATACAGCACTTCTTTATCAGCCAGTTCTACCATGGAGCCTAAATACATGACACCGACACGATCGGAAATATGCTTTACAACCGAGAGATCATGACTGATAAAGATATAAGAAATCTTCTTTTCTTCCTGCATGTCTTTCATCAGGTTGATGATCTGTGACTGTATGGATACATCCAGAGCACTGACCGGCTCATCACAAACCACAAAGCTTGGATTCAATGCCAGAGAGCGTGCAATACCAATACGTTGTCTTTGTCCGCCGGAAAACTGATGCGGATACCGGTAACAATAATAGCTTGGAAGACCACATCGATCCATCAAGTCTTTGACATAGGTTTCCAGCTCCGGTCCTCGTTTAAAGATGCCATGCGCCAACAAAGGTTCCGCCAGGATATTAAACACATTCATGCGTGGGTTTAATGATGAATACGGGTCCTGAAAGATGATCTGCATCTCTTCACGCAGCTTACGCATCTCTTTTTTATTCTTTTTAGAGATATCTTCTTCTCGAAACATAACCTTTCCACCGGTAGGCTCATACAGCCGTAAGATGGTACGCCCTAAGGTTGATTTCCCACAGCCGGATTCTCCAACCAGGCCAAGTGTTTCACCTTCGTACAGATCAAAGGTAATATCATCTACCGCTTTGACAGCCGGTTGACCTTCTTTGTACTTTCCTTTTTTGATGGGAAAATATTTCTTTAAATTTTTAACTTCTAAAATTTTCTTACGTTCAGGCATGATCTTCCTCCTCATGTAAGAAGCACCATACATGATGGCGACTCTTGATCTTTGTATCACTAGGCTGTCCTTCTTTACACTTCTCCATGGCAAAAGGACAACGATCCGCAAAATAACAACCCTTCGGTAAATACAAAGAATTCGGAACCGAGCCTTCAATTGTGGATAAACGCTCTTCCTTATCCGCCAGACTTGGCATCGATTTCATCAAACCGATCGTATAAGGATGTTTGGGATTTTCAAACAGTTCATTGACCGGTGCACTTTCTACCACCTTACCGGCATACATGACATTGACATGATCAGCCACCTGGGCCACAACACCTAGATCATGCGTGATCAACATAATAGAAGTTCCGGTTTTTTCTTTTAAGCGATTCATCAAAGATAAAATTTGTGCCTGAATTGTGACGTCAAGAGCGGTCGTTGGCTCATCGGCAATCAATAGCTTTGGTTTACACGATAAAGCCATCGCAATCATGACACGCTGACACATACCACCGGATAGCTGGAACGGATAGTTATCGACCACTTTTTCCGGACGACTGATACCAACCTCATTTAAAAGCTCGATGGCACGATCCCGTGCTGTTTTGGCATCGACATCTTCATGTGTGGTAATGTTTTCAATAATTTGATCACCGACGGTGATTACCGGATTTAAAGAAGACATTGGCTCTTGAAAGATCATGGAAATCTCGTTTCCGCGAATCTCCCGAATCTGCTCATCACTGGCGTGTGCCAGATCAAGGCCGGCCGCATCATCCTGTACATTTCCGGTATAAACGATCTTAGAACCCGGCATGATCTCTCCCGGTTTATCCACCAGTCCTAAAACCGACATGGCCGTAACCGATTTTCCACATCCGGATTCTCCGACAATCGCAAGTGTTTCATTTTCATACATGGTAAAATGATTGCCATCTACCGCCTTGGCATCCCCATTTTTTGTATGGAAGTAGATACGAAGATCTTCTACTTTTAAAACTTTTTTGTTTACTGACATACAGACCTCCTATCGCAATGCCTTTGGATCAAAGGCGTCTCGAATTCCTTCTCCGATCAAGTTAATGGAAACGACCGTCAAAAGACACATGATTCCGGCCGGTGCCCATTGCCATGGATAATTTAAAAAGATCTGTGACTCTCTTGCCAGATTCATCAAATTTCCCCAGCTTGGTGTCGGTGCCTGCACACCCATTCCTAAAAAGGAAAGTCCGGCTTCTGTCAAGATGGCACTGGCCATCCCTAAAGTCGCATTGACAATAATCAAAGAAAATACGTTTGGCATCAAATGTTTAAAGATCTTTGAGAAATCCGAAAAGCCTAAAGCTTCACATGCCTGCATAAACTCCTGCTCACGCAAGGTCAAAATCTGTCCTCGGACAAGCCTTGCCAATCCCGGCCAGGAAAGGGCACCGATGATCAAGGCAACAACCAAAAGCTTCTGCTCCTGCGGAACCCACAGCATGATAGAAGAAACTACCAAAATCATGGGAATAAATGGCAAGGAGTAAACCACTTCGGTAAAACGCATCAAAAAGTTATCGATACGTCCTCCATAGAATCCGGCAACACCTCCGACAATCGAACCTAAGATCACTGTAAAAGCAGCCGCCAGGACACCGACAAAGATTGAAATTCTTCCACCCAGGAATAAGCGGAAAAATACATCGCGTCCCTGTTTATCCGTTCCTAATAAATGTTGTGCACTGGGCGCCAAATTCGAATTTGACAAATCATAATCATTGACATCGATTCCCATAACAATAGGAATCACGATCACTGAAACCAAGATCACTAAGAAGATGATTAGTCCGATCATTGCGATACGATTCGCCTTAAAACGACGCCATGCCAGGGTCCAAGGACCAACGACATCGATATGTTCCCCATTTTCTAAAACGATATTTTGTTTTTTCTTCATATCAACACCTCTAATCCTCTACTTTGATTCTTGGATCGACAAAGGAATATGCGATATCGGCTAATAAATTTCCCAAGACCATCAATAAAGCACTAAAGATCAAACAGGCCATTGCCAATGAAGTATCACGATTATTGATTGAATCGATCAAGATTTTTCCAATGCCCGGCCAGACAAATACCGTTTCCAGAATAACAGCACCTGAAAACAGAGAAGGAATGTACAATCCCAACAATGTTACTAATGGAATACGCGCATTTTTAAAGGCATGGCGATAAATCACAACTTTTTCTTTCAATCCTTTGGACCTGGCAGTACGGATATAATCCATATTGATGACTTCAACCATAGAATTTCTTACATAACGAGAGAAAGTTGCGAAGTTACTGAAGGCAAGTACCGTAACCGGTAAAATGGAATGAACAGCCACATCTCCGATCATTTGAAAGACAGAGGAATATCCAAAGGATTTCAACATCGGATCATACATACCGTTAATCGGCATGCCCGGAACATTATTACCGACAAAGAAAATCAGAAGCATAGCGAAAAAGAATGTAGGTACGGAAATTCCCAACAAGGAAAATACAGACCAGAAATTATCAAAAAAAGACCCTTTTTTAACGGCCTGTCGTATGCCTATAGGAATTGCGAACAGTAATGCGATAATCAACGAGAGTGCGTTTAGATAAAAGGTGTTCCACACATAAGGACCAATGACATCCGCTACCGGTTTTTTCAGGGAAACGGAATTTCCCAAATCGCCGGTTACCACTCGACCAAGCCAGCGTACATATTGCTCCGGCAAGCTTTTATCTAAACCCAATCTTTCACGAACTTGTTCACGTTGTTCTTCGGTAGCTCTGGAACCGGCTCCAAAATAAGCGGTCACTTCATCCCCTGGCATAGCCTTTATCGTGCCAAAGATCACAATGGAGATGACCAGTAAAACCGGTAATAAGACCAAGAGTCGCTTGAGTATATATTTAATCATTTGACTGCCTCCTTACGTATAAATAGAAGAGCAAGTCGAAAGGCTTGCTCTTCCTTTTGCATTAATTTTCAAGACTGGCCTGATCCATTGCCTGTGCCCAGCTATGTACGGAGGACGTTTTCAAATTCTTTACACGTTTATTGTAAAGATCAAAATACTGATTTCCGTAGATCGGCAAATAGGCATCTACTTCAGAAGCTCTTTCCATCGCTTTTAAATAGTTTTCTTTTGAAGTTTCCGCATCGTTCGTGTACATACCTTTACGCAGATACTCATCTAACTGCGCATCATGGATCTGCGGATAATTATCCGGTGTATTTCCATAGTTACTGTTGGCATCGCCATCGGATAGACCGGTATAACCAATAGCCATAAAGAAGACATCCCATTCTGAAGATTTTTCAGGATTTTGAACCGTATCGATCAAAGTATTGAAATCAACGGTTGTCTGTTTTAAATCGACTCCAATTTCTTTCCAGGATTTCTGTACCATTGGAATCAGTGTCTCCAATACCGAGTTGTCTTTTGACAGCATCCACTTCACTTCCAATTTCGTTCCATCTTTATAACGATAGCCATCTTCTCCGACTTTCCATCCGGCGGCATCCAAAACAGCTTTTGCCTTTTCGGTATCAAAGTTATAAACCGTTAATCCATCTAATGGTTTTTCACCACGTACATATTCACCTAAGTTTTCTGATACCGGATTCCAGAATACTTGCGGTACATAACCTAATTTTGTATTTTCTACAACTTCATCCGAAGCATCTTCAAATTTAAAGTAGCTATCGACAAACGATTGACGATCGGTCGCATATGACAAAGCCTGACGAACCGCATTGTCGGCCGTTGTATGACCATCGACAGCGTTGAATGCGATATATCCTTCACCTGCACGGAAGTAAGAATTATATGTCAAATCATCTTCCTTGGATACTGTACCGATTTTCTGTTGTTCGATTGTTTGCGGTAATAAATCTACGCTTCCAGATTTTAACTCGTCAACTTCGGTCTGCACATCCGTTGTCTTGATGATGACTTTGTCAATGGAGTATTCACCGTCTTTTGCTTCATAATTTTCATTACGTACAAAAGAAGCGCCGGAAGATTTATCATAAGAATTCAATTTATATGGTCCAGTTCCTAACATTTCACTGGTGCTGGATTCGATTTCGCTGGTATCACCTTTTTTATAATCGAACTGACTTGCACTCATGACTTTCATATTATTTCCAAAAGTAACTAAATTGTCGATACGTGGTTCAGCCGCATGGAAGATAACTGTTTCATCATCCGGTGTTTCAATACCGCTCAGCTCTTCGGCATCGCCCTGATTATATTCTTTATATCCTACGATATTTTCTGCATTGATTGCAAAACGTCCGGTATAGCTGGGATCGGCTAAAAGAGTAAAGCTGTATTTAACATCCTTGCTGGTAACCGGGGTTCCGTCGGAGAACTTAGCTCCTTCACGAATCTTAAAAGTATACGTTAATCCATCATCACTGACTTCCGGCATATCCTGAGCCAACTGCGGCACAAGCTCATTGTCTGCGTTATAACCTAATAACGGTTCATATACCAAGTCAATTGCATAACCATCATAACTACTACTGTAGTAGGCCGGGCTAAACACCCCATTTAATTCCTGATTAACACCGACCGTCAGCGTGTTGCTTTTGTCTGAAGAACCGGAAGAGCAGGCAACCAATGTCGTTGCCATAGCAATAGATGCTAAACCAGCGATCATTCTTCTTTTTCTCATAACTTCCTCCTTGAATGATTAGCATGTCAAAAACCAGAGGTATGGCACAAATCCATGCTGTATCCATTTGTATGGTTCCGCAAGCCGATCCAAAAGAAATGAGATCGCACTTTATCACTGTTCTGTTTCAGCTCTCAGATCCATAAAAGATTAAAATTGAAAACAAGTCAAATAATGTGTAAAAAATAAACTTATTTTCAATTCATAGTTAAATTATAGTTCATATTCATTTTATTATCTAGTCAAAATTGTAAAAATTTTTCAGAAAACATTTTCAAATAAAAAGAATTCCTGTCATGGAATTCTTAGAGTATTTCCTGTAAACATTTTTTTATCTTACGTACCGCATAATCATGTCGTTGTGGTGAAATTTTTAATTGACGACAAATATCAATTCTTCTATACCCTTTGATTCGTAAGGAAAGGATCTTTTTTTGCATAGGATTCAATTGCGCTAAAACTTGATCCAGATAATTTTTTGCCATAATGGATCCTATGACCACTTCGTGCGTAGGATCTTGCGAAACATAGGTTTGTTCCACATAATAATCCCTTGTTTCTTCATTGACCTTGGAATCCAAATAAACATGTTGGTAATATTCCGGCATTCTGTTTCGATAGCTTATGCGGTAGGTATCTTTAAACTCATTCAACAAGACTTGCTTGTAAAATGATGTAAAATTACGCTGTCTTCGTATTTGAAACCAATATAGGCATTTTAACAGGATGGTATCGGCAATGGCTAACATATCCCATCGATTGAGCTGATGGCCATCGCGACTGACATTCGCATGACAAATGATCGTGTTGACCATTGCTCGATAATGTTTACGAAGATAGCTAAATGCTTCTTCATCTTTTATGAAAAACAAATAAATCCAGAAATTGACATTTTTTCTTCTCATTTCGCCCTTTCCAGAGCAAAAAGAAATTACAGAGAATGTCTGGCACTATGAATCTGGTACAAGAGTACAGCACAGGCCACACTGGCATTTAAAGAAGAAATTTTTCCTTCCATGGGTAATTTAACCATGTAGTCACATTGTTTCTTAACCAGATTGGAAATACCTTTGCCTTCCGAGCCAATGACCAGAACCAGAGGTACATCATAGATACCCTGACGATAATCACGAGCTTGATCCATATCACTGCCTACGACCCAATACCCGTTTTCTTTACATTCCTGCAGAGCATTTTTTAAATTGGTTACCGTGCAGACCGGAATCGTATAAGCCGCTCCTGTACTGGCCTTGATAGCCGATGGTGTTAAGCCCACGCTGTTGTGCTTGCAAAGAATCACTCCATCAACACCGGTACAATCACAACTGCGTAAAATAGCTCCTAAATTGTGGGGATCCTGTATGCCATCCAAAGCCACGATCAAGCCGGGCTGTTTGGACTTATTTAAGATGTGTTTGAGATCGTATGTCGGTATTTCCTTAACTTCCACTACGATTCCATTATGCCTGGCACCTTTAGTCAAGGCATCCAGCTGATCACGAGATACAACTGTCATTTTTTTATTTAGCTGTTCTACGCGCTGTAAAAAACGTTTATCACGAAGCCCTTTTTGCACATATATTTTTAAGATTGAATCCGGATTTTCTTCCAACTGTGTAAACACATTCTTTCCATAAACGATCATAGAGAATCTCCTTTTTCAACAATTTGATCCAAACACTGCGCCAGGCGCTGATGGTGATCATATAAATATAGATAGCCCAATAAAGCTTCCAGTGCTGTTGCTTTTAGATACGTCTGTCCATCCGCATTTTTAGCCTTTGAATGAATGTTCGCATTTCTTCCTCGATGAAGGATCTGTTTTTCCTCTTCGGTAAAGAAATCCTCCTGCATCAGCCTATCCAAAATAACAGCCTGTCCTTTAGCGCTGCACAAACGAGCACTCTTTTTTTGTAGAATGTCTGCCTTTTGATAGCCTTTATCAAGCAGATGCTTACGAACTCTTAATGTCATTAAGGCATCTCCCATCCAGGCAAGACTGGTCGCATTATGCGTTACGATCTCCATTACAAGATTCCTTTTTCCTGTAATTTAGCACGATATACATCGGCAGTTTCAAAATCTTTTGCTTTGACCGCATTTCGCCATGCGGCATACGTTTCTTTATCCTGTTCATCCAGTACGATAGAATCTAATTCAATTCCTAATACCCACAACATCTTTTCCAGTGCATTTTTTAAGGCTGCGACCTTTTGTCCATCAAAAGGACGGGCACGCAATGCCTGGTTGATCTTTTTGATTACTTCATGAACGACAGAAATCGCATTTGGCGTATTTAGATCATCATTTAAAGCATCTACAAAAGCCTTCAAGCTTTCTTCATCGACCGCATCGGTTTCTACATTCTGCAGCTGCAACTGCACACAAGCTTGTTTATATGCTGTATAAATCTTATTCAATTCTTTTTGGGAAGAAGAGATTGCTTCTTCATTTAGATTTAATGGTGAACGATAGTGTACCGAGATCATCATCCAGCGAATGGTATTGCCCCCATGCGCTTCAATCAGATCTTTGGCCCACCAGACATTTCCCAGCGATTTTGACATCTTCTCATTTTGAATATTGATCATACCATTATGTACCCACATATTTGCTAAATGCGTATGAGAGCACATCTGACATTGTGCCATTTCATTTTCGTGATGCGGGAATTTAAGATCCAGACCACCGCCATGGATATCGATCAACGCTTTTTTAAATACGTTATGAATCATGACAACACACTCCGTATGCCATCCCGGACGTCCCTTTGACCATGGAGAATCCCATTGAATTCCCTGCTCTGTTTCTTTCCATAATGTAAAATCCAAAGGATTTTCTTTTTTCTCATTTTCATCAATACGAGCACCGACCATCAGATCTTCCATTTTCTGATGCGATAATTCTCCATAGGTTTTATCACTGCTTACACGGAAATACACATCACCATCAACCTGATAAGCCGCACCATTCTCGATCAGCTTCTGAATGAACGCAATGATTTGATCCATCGTTTCCGTAACCCGCGGTGCTACATCCGGCAGATCCGCATGCAGATTTTTACGTACACGATTATACGCTTCAATATATTTATCTGTAATTTCTTTTTCACTCACATTTTGTTCCAAAGCAGTCTTGATGATCTTGTCATCAACATCTGTATAGTTGCTCACATACATAACATCCAAGCCCTGTAATTCCAGTGCTTTTTTCAACGTATCAAACACGACAATAGGCCGGGCATTCCCCACATGCGGCTCATTATATACAGTTGGTCCACAGACATACATGGAAACCTTTCCAGGCTCGATAGGCTTTAATTCTTCGATTTTCTGGGTATAGCTGCTATATAAATTCATTTCCATCATTCCTTTCTAAAAAAACATAGACAGGGTCTATGTTGTGTTAATCTTTTGTCTCAAGACTCAAATCACGAAACTGTTTGACCAGATCGGCATCAATTCCCTGATCTTTCAACATCTGGATATATGCTGCATCCAGATCATCTACACCTTCGCTTAATTCGTCTCGATCATCATTTGTCAACCGTTCTTTTAATGGCATAACTTTCACCTTCTAATGTATATCTAGGATACCTTACTTCCCATGATATTTCAAGAAAGGCACGATAAAACTTCAGCATGACTTTATAAAATGATAGAAAACTTAAAGGATATGTACATAAACTCATCATTAAAATTTTTTTAATAGTTTTTCTGATTTATTTCGTATCTAATAGTGAGGCTATTATTGCTAGTATGTGAAATCTGTATTTACCTGCCTTCTTTTACTGTTTTGTTTTGATAGCCGATAGAATGGAGGTTTCTATGCCATCGAAATTGAATTTAAAACACGACATGGCTTTTAAATCCGTCTTTGCTCCGATACGAAAGAAAGCCAGATCGCACTTTGTTCCCTGCTCCGTTCCATTCTCAAACAGCCGGTTTCTTCTGTCAGAGTTATGAACAGTGAACTGACTTCCGAGATTGCCCATCAGAAACATCCCCGCATGGATCTTCTTGTCTCTTTTGATGATGGTCGTCTGGCCAATATCGAAATGCAGGTGGTTTACGATCCAGAAGAATTCTTTTATCGCATGTTCTATTATGAGATTCGCTTAGCATCCAGACAAGTACTCAAGGAAGGAGAACCCTATTCGAATTTTCATCCTGTTTATCAAATCGTGATCACGGGTTTTATCATTTCTCCGGAATATGAAGATCTGGTGGAACAGTTTGAACAAAGAAACTGTAAAGGACAGGCTTTAAAATATGCCGGACAGTTAAGCTGATCTTTGTTCAGCTTCCCAAAGTTCCTTTGATGGATGTAAAAGACATGAGCTTACTTGAAAAGTGGAGTTTCTTTCTGAAATACTTTGAAGACGAAGGAAAACAGTCTATAATCAAAGAAGTAATCAAGCAGGAAGAAGGAATCGCCATGGCAGACAAGATCATCAAGTATATGAGCCAGGAATGGATCGATCAGCTCAATGAAGAATTCGAACAGTTGAGTATCAATGACAGCATTCGAATGGAAAATGCACGAATCAAACGGGCAAAAGAGAAAGGCCGTGAAGAAGGCATTCTTGAAGGACAAAAACAAGTAATTCAGACTTTATCACAATCGATGTCTATTGAGGAAATTTCAAAAGTCTTACAAAAGCCCGTAAAAGAGATCCAGAAACTCTTACAAACGATCTAGAAGATAATCAAAAAGCAGGAAATGCATGTTTAACTCTTGTCATTGTCCTGCTTTTTTTATCGTTTCATAAAAAAAAGAGATTCCAAAAAGAATCTCTTTACGACTAATTCAAATCTTATCCTAATTCAGAGAAGTATTTGATTGTACGAACCATCTGGCTTGTGTAAGAGTTTTCGTTGTCATACCAAGATACAACCTGTACCTGAGTATCTCCGTTTTCCATTTCATGAGCCATAGTCTGAGTAGCATCAAACAATGATCCGTAACGCATACCGATGATGTCGCTAGATACTAACTGTTCTTCAGTATATCCGAAAGATTCAGTAGCAGCAGCTTTCATAGCAGCATTGATTTCGTCAACTGTAACTTTCCCTTTAACAACAGCTACTAAGATTGTAGTAGATCCTGTAGGAGTAGGAACACGCTGAGCAGAACCGATCAGTTTTCCGTTCAATTCAGGGATTACCAAACCGATAGCTTTGGCAGCACCTGTAGAGTTAGGAACGATGTTTACGGCAGCAGCACGGCTACGACGTAAGTCACCTTTACGCTGAGGACCATCCAAAGTCATCTGGTCACCAGTGTAAGCATGAACTGTAGTCATGATTCCTGATTCGATTGGTGCCAATTTGTTCAAAGCAGCAGCCATTGGTGCCAAGCAGTTTGTTGTACAGCTTGCAGCAGAAATAACTGTGTCTTCTGGTTTCAAAGTTTCATGGTTTACGTTGTAAACGATTGTTGGAAGGTCATTTCCAGCTGGAGCAGAGATAACAACTTTACGAGCTCCTGCTTTGATATGAGCTTCAGCTTTTGCTTTAGAAGTATAGAATCCTGTACATTCCAAAACAACATCTACACCCAGGTCACCCCAAGGCAATTTAGAAGCATCTGCTTCTGCATAGATTGTGATTTCTTTTCCATCAACAGTGATAGAGTTTTCACCAGCACTTACAGTGTCAGCTTTTTCATATGTACCCTGAGTAGAGTCATATTTCAATAGATGAGCTAACATTTTAGGGCTGGTTAAATCGTTGATAGCAACAACATCGTACCCTTCGGCACCGAACATCTGACGGAATGCTAAACGTCCGATACGTCCAAAACCGTTGATTGCAACTTTTACTGTCATATCAGTAAATCCTCCTTTAAATTAACAACATCATTATAGAAACAAAACCTTTTTTTGTCAATGTATGCGCCTGTCAATTCCCATCATTTTACCACATTTTTCATATCGTTTTCTTTTTGTTTCAATCCCTTTCAATTCTTGAAAGACAACCTCATGATTCTGTGCTAAAATAAGGTCTGTGCTAAAATAAGGTTTATAACTAAGGAGGAATGCTTATGAATCAGCCAGCCATTTTAGACTTGTTAGAGAACAATGCCCGACTGACCAGTCAGGATCTTGCCGATATTTTAAATGAAGACAAGGATGCTGTAGAAGCGGAAATTCAAAAACTGGAAAACGAAAAGATCATCTGCGGATATCATACAGTCATTAATTATAATAAAGCATTACGTGATCAAAAAGTCATGGCTTACATCGAAGTCAACTGTACGCCACAACGTAATCAAGGTTATGATAAGACCGCTTTGTTGATTGCCAAATACCCGGAAGTAGAAACCATGTATCTGTTAAGCGGTGACTGCGATTTTCTTTGTCTGGTCTGTGGAAAGACCATGTTTGAAGTCGCCCGATTTGTTTCTGATAAGATCGCCTGTGTGGAAAATGTTCTTTCGACCAAAACACTGTTTGTCCTAAAACAATATAAACAAAGCGGTCTTTTGATGCAGGATGAACCGGAAACTTCAGAGCCTAGATTGGTGGTTACCCCATGAGAAAGCCAATCAACTCTACTGTTAAAAGAATTAAACCCAGCGGTATCCGTAAATTTTTTGATTTAGCCAACACAATGCATGGTGTCATCTCTTTAGGTGTGGGAGAACCGGATTTCGATACCCCATGGCATATCTGTGAAAACGCCATTCATTCAATGTCCACCGGAAAAACACACTATACAGCCAATCGCGGTCTTCTTGAACTGCGCCAGGCGATCTGTGAATTTCATAAGGTTCGTTATCATCAAAGCTATGATCCAAAAAAGGAAACGCTTGTGACCGTGGGCGGCAGTGAAGCCATTGATCTGGCCATGCGCGCTTTGGTAGAACCGGGCGATGAAGTCATCGTTCTGGATCCTAACTATGTTGCCTATGCACCTACGATTGAAATGGCCGGCGGAATTCCTGTTCCCATTGAATTAAAGGAAGAACATGAATTTAAATTGATGCCGGATGTTTTGCAACAAGCTATCACGGATAAAACAAAAGCCATGATCATCAACTATCCCAGCAATCCAACCGGCGGTGTCATGACCAAAGAGGATTATGAAAAGATCGTTCCGATCATAAAAGAAAGCGGCATTTATGTCATCAGCGATGAAATTTATGCCGAGCTGAGCTTTGATCAGGAATTTGCTTCGTTGGCACAATTTGATGAAGTAAAAGATCAGATCCTTGTCATCAATGGCTTTTCAAAAGCTTTTGCGATGACAGGCTGGCGACTTGGTTATGTGTTATCCAATGCCGAAGTCAGTGATGCGATGACCAAGATCCATCAATATGTGATCATGTCTGCTCCTACCCAGGCTCAATATGCAGCCATTGAAGCATTACAGCACGGCCTGGAAGATGTATTGACCATGAAAAAAGATTATATGAATCGAAGAAATCTTTTGGTCAATCGGCTCAATCGGATGGGGTTAAAAACCAATATGCCTCATGGCACATTCTATGTCTTCCCGAACATTCAGAAAACGGGATTGACCAGCGATGAATTCTGTGAAAAACTGCTGGATCAGGAAAAAGTCGCCTGCGTTCCCGGCAATGCGTTTGGCAAGCATGGAGAAGGATTTATTCGTATCTCCTATGCCTACAGTATCGATCATATCAAAGAAGCCTGTGATCGAATCGAACGTTTCTTAAACAATCTGACAAAGTAAAAGGACCGCAATCTGCGATCCTTTTTCATTAGCTGTTTGTCAGTTCCTTCATAGCCTGCTGGTAGGCCACTGTTTTTTCATGTGCATCCTCTTTGGAATTTCCTTTGATACAATAATAGAATTTGCACTTAGGTTCTGTACCACTTGGACGTACGGCAATCCAGCTTCCATCTTCCAGATAATATTTCAAAACATCCGATTTTGTAAATCCGGTCAATTCTGTTACCATGTCACCTTCCCTGATCGTACATTCTTTATAGTCCTCACTGCGAACGACCTTTGAACCATTGATTTCAGTTGGCGCCTCTTTTCTTAAATCCGCAAGAATTTCTTTGATACGATTGGCACCGACTTCCCCTGACAATGTCAAGGCAACCTGACTTTCTTCATATGTTCCATGACGTTCATACAAGCTGTCAAGTACATCTACCAGATCTTTTCCCTGCTGCTTATAGAAGCTGGCTGCTTCCGCCAACATCAAACAAGCCTGCGGTGCATCTTTATCACGAACAAATGGTTTGATCAAAGAACCATACGATTCTTCATATCCAAAGACATAATTCTTTTCATGAGTTACTTCGTATTTGGCAACTTTTTCCCCAATAAATTTAAATCCGGTCAATGTCTTTTCGGTTTCCACACCATAATCAGCCGCAACCTTTTCACCAAGATCACTTGTGACAACCGTATTGAACATCACTGGATTTTCCGGCATCAAACCCTTTTCTTTTAACTGTGAACAAATATATTCGATTTCAACTGAGCCAGACTGGTTTCCGGTTAAGACAACATAGTCTCCATTGTGTTTTACCCCAACACCCATACGATCGGCATCCGGATCACAAACCAAAATCACATCGGCATCGTTTTCTCTGGCATATTTTAAAGCCAGTTCATACGCACCCGGCTGTTCCGGATTTGGTGTCGGCGTATTTGAGAAATCTGGATCCGGTGTACATTGTTCTACGACCGGAATGCATGTATAGCCTGCCCGTTTATACACTTCCTGAACAGGAATATTTGCTGTACCATGTTCTGGAGAGAATACGATTTTGATATCTTTTTTCACATCCGGATTCAATTGAATACTTAATACATTTTTATAGTATTCCTCATCCACTTCTTTACCAATTACAGTAACCAGTTTCTTTTGTTTGTCTGTGCAATTGGCATCGATGGCTAATTCATCTTCAATTGCGTTAACCTCATCAATGACCTGACCTGCCAAAGCCGGAACTAACTGACATCCTTTATCGTCATAGAGTTTATATCCGTTATATTCCTTTGGATTGTGACTGGCTGTGATCATGATGCCGCCAAAACAATGAAGATGACGTACCGCAAAACTTAATTCCGGTGTTGGACGAAGAGATTCAAACACGTAGGATGCGATATTATTCTTTGCCAACAAATCAGCACAGTCAAAGGCAAATTCTTTTGACATATGGCGGTTGTCATACCCAATGGCAATACCGGCTTTGCAGGCAGCTTCTCCGGCTTTTTTGATGTAGTTGGCATATCCCTGTGTTGCTTTTCGGATCGTGTGAATGTTGATACGATTCGTTCCAGGTCCTAATAAGCCACGCATGCCGGCTGTCCCAAATTCAATCAGCGTATAAAAGGCATCATTTTTTTCCTGGGCATCCATATTATTCAATTCGTCTTTATAACGTGGATCCAAATTAGGGTGACTGACCCATTTTTCATATCTTTCTTCAACAATAGACATAAACAATAATCCTCCTAAAATCTAGATTTATTATATCATTTTTTCTTTAAAATGATATCGTTTTCATGACGATATAAAGAAAAAGAGGTCTTTTGACCTCTTAGTCGATTTTCGATAAGGCATCCTCTAAATCTTTCTTATCAAAGGAAAAATTGTCATACCCTTCATTGATTGTAGTCCAATACGTTTCTGTTGGTTTTTCCATCGAATCATAAGGATTCATCTTGTAGACAAAAGCCTGAACCTGCTCTTTTGATTCTGTTTGGATTGAAACGGTAATACGATCATATAGCTCCGGATATTCCTCGTATTCATCCAATGCCTGAAGATCTGTATCCGTCACTTTGAATAAACCAACTTGTACTCTTTTCCCCTGGCAAGGTACTACATCCAGAAATCCTCGTTTTCCAAATACCAGCTGATAATCTTCAAGATATCCCTTCCCTATACATTCTGCATCGGGACAACGCACTTCCATCTGTTTTAGATGAAGATTGCTTCCATAAGCCGCATAGGCAAGCTTTAAAAATCCTTGTTCTTTCAATTCAATCTTCCTTCTTATTTTCTAATAAAAACCAAAGCTCCATGACCATTTTACGAGACTTTCGAAAATAACGACGTCGATAATGATAAACCTCTAAATCCTGCCATTGTGATGAAACATAACCACTTTCCGGTAACCAGTTCTGATAAAACTTCTTGCGAATACCGGCCACTTTTGCCGGTAAGAAAGCCTGGAAACGAAACGAAACTTTGACCTTGACCAAAAGCTGTCCTTTTTTTATCGAAATCGATGCAAAGTTAGGATCCTTTCGCTCCACAAAATCACCCATGAAAATTTTCGCCTTTCCGGTCGCAACACAAGTTATCAGCGGTCGGATTGGATTTTTTATCGATGGCTTGATCTTCGCAAATTCTTTGGAAAGTACGGGTAAGTCTTCATATAATGTATCTGGACTTGTCTTTTTTTCTATACCACTGATCCAGCAGTCTTTTTCCAATGTAACAGGCTCAAAGATCAATGAGTTTCTCCTCCTACGACCTGGATATCCTCTTCATTTTCCAGAATAGCTTCTACAGCTGCCTGAATTCCTTTGGCAATATCTTTTAAATTCATTCCCGGTGTACCGGCCGGCTGATTGACCGTTTGCTCTGTCGCAAAAGGCACATGCATGAATCCACCCTTAACATTCGGATATTTTGTATAAAGAGCATGCATGACACAATACAACATCGCGTTACATACATATGTACCGGCTGTATAAGAAACAGTAGCCGGAATGCCACTGGCCTTGATTTTTTCTACCATCGCATGAACCGGTATTGTCGCAAAGTAAGCCTGAGGAGCCCCTTCAACCAAAGGTTGGTTCATCGGCTGATTTCCTTCATTATCCGGAATACGTGCCTGCACATAGTTGATACCGACAAATTCCGGTGTTAATTGGGAACGACCGCCAGCCTGTCCAATACAAAGGACATAATCCGGTTTATATTCTTCGATCGCATCGATCGTTTTTTGTGGCCCCTTACCAAATACGGTCGGCACTTCCAATTTGATCACCTGTGCCCCGGCAATTGCATCCGGCAAAAGTTTAACCGCTTCAAAAGCCGGATTGATACTTTCACCACCAAATGGATCAAAACCTGTAATCAAAATCTTTTTCATC
This sequence comes from Faecalicoccus sp. LCP19S3_E2, assembly GCF_052121255.1. Taxonomy (NCBI): domain Bacteria; kingdom Bacillati; phylum Bacillota; class Erysipelotrichia; order Erysipelotrichales; family Erysipelotrichaceae; genus Faecalicoccus; species Faecalicoccus sp. LCP19S3_E2. The sequence continues at coordinate 169,557 of NZ_JBQKEP010000004.1, forward strand.
ACTTTTACTCCTTATGATAATACGATCATCATAATAATCTGAACAACAAGCATGATTCCGGCAATGACAACCTGGTTTTTAATAACCCCGTAGTCATCCTTCATCTCCAGTACCGCGACTGGAACGATATTAAAGTTGGCCGCCATCGGTGTACACAATGTTCCGCAGTATCCACAAGTCAATGCCAACGATCCGATGATAACCGGATCTGCACCATGTGCCAATACAAACGGTGCGCCGATTCCCACTGTCATAACGGTGATGGCCGCAAACGCATTTCCCATAACCATAGTAAATAAAGCCATACCTACAGCATATACAATGATGCCGATCGCAACATTACCTTCCGGAATGATATTCGATACAATATTAGAAATTACATCACCGACACCGGCAGTCGTAAAGACAGCACCTAAGGCAGCTAATAAGGTCGGCAACATACTTAGAGGTCCAACGATATCCAACATTCTTCGCCCGTCATTCAAGAAAACAGAAGGTTTGTTGTCTTTTGAGAAGATCATCAATAAGATGATACCGACTACAACGCCGACACCCATACCAAACAATGGAGAAATCTTCGTAAACAATGCAGCAATTAAGGCAAAAGCACCAATAGATACGGCAGGAATAAAGACTTTGAAACCAATCTTGTTATAGTTTCTTGTCATTTCCTCTACCGTAGGACTTGGTTCAGAACCAGCTTTCACTTGTTTTAAGATTGGGCTTAAAACCATCAAGAACATCAAGATTCCCGTGTACATCGGCGGAATCCATTTTCCAATCACAAACATTAAGCCTAGTAAAAACCAGAAAGCAAACGTACCATACCGCTTATCATTCGTTTTATCCTTCAAATTTCGAATAGCCACGTAAATAGCAATCAAACCGATCACAAAGTACATGATCTCCAAAAGTTTATCCGACATGGTAATTTCGGCACTCATGAAATATTCAATAGGATTTGTCATTATTTAGCACCTCCTGCATATTTCTTAGCCAGTTTCTTGTCTTTCAAGAAATAGTAAACGATAGCGCATGCCGTTGCGATCAAGGCCACCGGAATCTGAACACTGGCCAAATCGATCAATTCAACCTGATAGCCCAAATCTGCCAATGTAGATTGAACTAACAACATACCACTTGTACCTACAAACAATACCTGACCAAAGAACCATGCCACATTATCCATGGCAGACGACATTCCTTTTAATTGTTCCAAGTATTCTTCCGCAATCGGATGTCCGTCTTTTTCCACGATAGCTTGCGCCATTGGCATTACGATTGGGCGAATAAAACTGGCAGCACCACCAACACTGATATTAAATGCTCCAAAAATCAGACGAATGATGCCATATATACCGATGATCAGACCAGCCGATGCATTTTTAAATTTTGCCATTAAATCGGCCGCTGCCTGTTTCAGACCATTTCGTTCCAAAGTTCCTGTCAAGACAAGCACGATGATAAATGTACACATGCTTCGATTGGATACAAAACTGGATCCCAGTGTCTGTAAGAATGTAACAACATCAATGCCGGAAACAAGTGCTGTCACGATGGCCGCAACCATAATGATCAGTATGGAGTCGAGCTTTAAGATAAAACCAACTACTACGATCAAGATTCCGAGCAATTTCAAAATCTCCATAAAGTTTCTCCCTCCTTATTATTCACTCTGCGAAGATTTCCACAAAATATAGTTTTATTATACCCTTCTGAAAAATATTTTCAATTTATAATACAATTTTAATAATATTTCAATTTATGTACACATATTGAATTTTGTATAAATGTAAAGATTATCAATTTGATAAAAACTTCTAAGAAAGGGCAAAAAAAAGCCTTTCGGCTTTTTTATACATTAAGCAATGATTTTCTGTGCGCGAAGTACTTCTTCGATAGCAGCAATTGCTTCTTCTTCGTCTTCACCAGAGCAGCTGATTGTGACATCTGATTGTGTAGGAATTTTTAAAGACATAATATCCATAATTGATTTCATATTTGCTTCCCGACCCTTATATAATAGATTACATTCACTTTTATATTTTGCCGAATTATTGACTAAGGATACAGCTGGGCGAGCTTGCAATCCTAATATATGAATAATGTGAACTATATCTTTTTTCATATCCTAACCTCCAATTTGATTTTAAAACATCATCATGATTTTCTATTTACGACTATTCCAAATAGCATAAAACCGACAAACAATACGAATGTACCTAGCATTAAATGATTAAATCCAGCAGCCGTTATGACTATATAAGGTGCAATTGTCAAATAAAATGATTGTGTAGATAATTGCCAAAAAGGTGTAGCAGCAATTAAATTTCGAGCTGCATCGGATCGAAGATCCGGATCTACTACATGTAAAAGCATCATTCCGGTAGCAGTTGAACCCGACCAGGACCCTAACATAACCATAGCATTTTCAAACCAATTATCTTTAATCCATTTTTTGGATAAAAACAAAACGAAGAATGTTGTAATAGATAAAGCAATGACTGAAATTACAAGAATAGGTACAATATATTGCACCACTACTACTAAATCTGTAGTTGCAACACTAATTGCAATTAGAAATTCTAAAGCTGTCGATCCGATATGTTCCAAACTTTCACCATCTACAAACGATGCTAGTGGAGTTTTACGAAGTATGATTCCAAATAACAATGCAACAAACATAGCAGGAATCGTGATGGCAAAGGTAGAGAATAACTCAACTTTATGCATGATATCTAATAAACCGTATCCTAATAAAAGAGTGATGCCAACAATTGCCACATGGATTGCAAGTGAATCGGTGGCAACGGAAGCCGTTAAACTTTTCATAAAAGTACCACGATTTCTTTCATGTAAAATTCCAGTCATTTCTTCTTCGCTAAGATTCCCGGCTTTACCACCAACTAACCATAAGCAACGAACTCCAATATTAATTAAGATAATTCCAATAAAGATACCCCATAACATTCCAAATGTTGCAAAAGAGTTTCCTACTGAAAACGCTTCATTATAATCCCAATATCCTACTTTTTGAAAAACACCAGCTACCGTACCCGGCAATCCATGGGCACCAAAGAATCCTGAAAATGGTAATAGGCTAATTCCATCATAAATATGAAATAGTTTTACAAATGTCATCGCAATCAAAATTTGTGATGCAATTACAACTGTCGATATACTAAAAACAGACAAGCACTTTTTTATCATCTTCTTATTAAAATGAAGATCGAGGAATTGGGTAATAAACAATATAGCCAACAATGGGTTCGCATATTCACTCACATGTTTAGACCAATGAATATAGTAAGGGCAAAATTGTCCTAATACATTGGGTCCCAATAGAAGACCAGTAATTCCAGCGATTACAGAAACTGGTATAAAAAATCGTTGTAAAAAACGTATTTTTGAACGTAATAACAACCCCAACAATAAAAGGAAACTTCCCCAACAAAAATCAATGAGTACTTCTTCAAATAACATTATGTTTTTCTCCTTTTCATAGAAGTTCGATCGAATCTGTAATCATGATACCGCTTACATTTAAAAAGGTGAAATATCAATATATTATGATTAGATAGCCTTAAGCTATAAAGCCCAAGAATAAACTATATAATATATTTAATCAATATGATTTTTGCTTAAAAAAATTTTCAATATATTCAATCATATTTAATGCATTTTTACTTAAAGTATGTCCACGTTTCCATATAAATGCCTGCCATAATTCCACCGGCTTTTTTAACGGACGGAATGTCAAGCCATCACTTAAATTAATATTACCAAAAGCATCTGTCACTACAAATGAATATCCCATCCCCATTTCCGTCATTTGCTGCATCAAATCACTTTGAGAAATAGTCAATATATGAGGAACAATATGACAAGCAGAAAATTCCTTTTCAATTTTTGATCGCACAATACTACCTTTAGGATATAAATAAACATTCTTGTGTCGTAATACATCTAAGGAAATCGTATTCATAGATTCTAAAACATCTCCTTTACGCATAATCAAACCCAGTTGACATTTTTGCACCAATTTTACTTCAAATTCTTCCAAATTTAGATGGTCCGGAAACAATGTATACAGAAAATCTAATCTCCCATCTTCCAATTCAAGTAAAGAAGATTCTAGAGTAGGCTCAGAAATATTGATATCTATTTGGGGGTATCTTTTTAAAAAACCTGTATAAACAAGAGGTAAAAACCAATTTCTAACATAAGAAGAACAGGCAATATTCAATCGATTGTTTCGATTGCTCTTAAGAAGGTTCATGTCACGGTATGCATCATCTACTGCTTGTAAAATATTATATACGTGCGACATAAATCGTTGGCCTTCTGATGTAAACTGCAACGGTTTTGATTTTCTTTGAATTAATTCACAGTTTAATTCTTCTTCTAATTTTTGTATAGCGTTTGTAATAGAAGGTTGCGAAATGTGATTTTCTTCAGCTGCTTTTGTAAAACTGTGAAGACGATAAATTGATTCCAAATAAATCAGTTTTTGAAATTCCATATTTTTTCTCCATTTCCGCAACTATTATACCCTTTCTATTTGACTCACGCAAAAAAATGGTCCATTTAGGACCAAATTATGGACTTGATAATTCCTGTTACCAACATAGTCCACAGGCAGTTGACAAAAAGTTGAGCTTAAGATTAAAGGATTTTACTGACGTATATGATTAGATTAAACCTGCCTGTGGATATATGGCACTAATCCATGTGAGATCCACCGTTTATATCGATTTCCTCACCGGTGATATAACTTGCTTCTTTACTAGCTAGAAAGACAATTGCTGCAGCTACTTCTTTTGTTTCTCCAGGTCTTCCCATTGGTATTCCATCAATCACCTTTTTCGCATCTTCACTTGGTAGTGATTTCCAAATTTCAGTGTTGATCAGCCCTGGGCAAACACTATTAATTGTTATCCCTTCATTCGATATTTCGCGAGAAAGATTTTTTGAAAAAGCTAATACAGCGGCTTTAGAAGCTGAATAATGAGCACCGCCAAAGACACCCCCTCCTCTTTTGCCGGAAACACTGGACAGATTTACAATACGTCCGTATTTTGCTTTTCTCATTACTTTCATAACTGCTTGTGTAACTAGAAATAGACCTATTACATTTACATTTAAGATTCTTTGATAATCTTCCACCGTCATTTCTGCTACTGTTACTTTTTGAGAAATTCCCGCATTATTGACCAATACATCGATCCTTCCATATTTATGCATAACTTGATCAACAAGACTTTCACACGATTCTTTTGATGTCACATCAAAAGTAACCCCTAAAGCATCGCCTCCCATCTCTTTTATTTCTCGAACAGTATTTTCAATTCCCTGACTATTAACATCAGCAATGACAACACTGGCTCCTTGTTCCACGAAACTTTTAGCAATTGTTTTTCCAATTCCTTTTGGCGAACCACTACCGGTTACTATGACAACTTGATTGGTAAAATCAAACATTATCGACTCCTCCTTATTATTTTATGTATTATTGATTCAATAAGTGTTTGGCACTCTTTACAATATTCTCTACAGTAATACCATTCATAGCTAATAAGCGTTCATACGGTGCAGACTGTCCAAACTGATCTTGGATTCCCATTCGATGTACCATTACATCGCCTGTTTCCGCAACATACTCCGCAACGGCACTGCCTAATCCATTTATTATATTATGATCTTCAATCGTTAAAATTCTTCCAGTTTTTCGTGCCTGATCTACCGCATGATAATCAAGTGGCTTGATGGTATGCATATCATAAAGCTGCGCATGTATTCCTTCTCTTTCGAGTTGTTCACAAGCTTGAATACCTAAACGCACCATATCACCATTCGCAATGATGGCTAAATCATTTCCAGCACTGAGCTGCTTTGCTTTTCCGATTTCAAAGTTTTCATTTTCCGGATATATTTGTTCAATTGCATCTCTAGTAAAACGAAGATATACCGGACCATTCCAACGGGCAGATTCTCGAACTAACTTTCGTGCAGAATGATAATCTGCAGGCATGATCACTGTCATATTTGGAATGGTTCTAAAAACACCCATATCTTCAATGCTTTGATGACTGGCTCCATCATTTGCCGGAGTTACTCCACCATGCGAACACGCAATCTTTACATTTAAATTAGGATAACAGATTTCTTGTCGTATCATTTCTAACATACGTAAAGATCCAAATACGGCATACGTAACCACAAACGGAATCTTTCCACATGTTGCCATACCTGCCGCAACACCTGCACAGTTTTGTTCAGCAATTCCAACATTGTAATATTGATGAGGTAAAGCTTTCTTGAAAGGTGCTGTCTTACAGGACTTTCCGATATCGGCATCAATTACAACAATGTTTTTGTCTTCTTTGCCTAATTCGACAATTTCATCACCAAACCCTTGTCGAGTCGCAATTTTTTTACTATTACTCATATGGCATACTCCTACTCTCTTACATATTGTGCATCAAGCTCATTCATGGCTTGTTTATATTCTTCTTCATTCGGTGCCACTCCATGCCATCCTACCTGATTTTCCATAAAAGAAACTCCTTTTCCTTTAATAGTTTTACCAATAATAGCTTTTGGCTTTCCATTTCGTTTGCTTTTACAAGCTTCGATCGATACAATAACACGTTCCATATCATTACCATCGATTTCAAAGACATCCCAACCAAACGATTGTAGTTTCTTTCCTAAATCTAAGTTTGGCATTACTTGATCTGTAGTTCCGTCTAACTGTAATCCATTTTCATCAATGAACGCAATTAGATTGTCTAAATGGTATTTATGAGCCGTATTCATAGCTTCCCATATTTCACCCTCTTGCATCTCTCCATCACCAATCACAACATAGACATCAAAGTTTTTTTCATCGGCTTTGCCAGCCATCGCCATTCCAACTCCGCAAGCCAATCCTTGTCCTAAAGAACCTGTTGAAATATCAATTCCAGGACATTTCTTCATATCTGGGTGCCCTTGTAAAATGGATCCTTCTTTTCTGAGTGTATCTAATACTGCTTCATCAAAATATTCTTTTGTTGCTAAAGCAGCATATTGAATTGGACATACATGTCCTTTTGATAATATAAAACGATCACGATCTTCCCATTTAGGATTTTTTGGATCTATTTTCATTTCTTTAAAATAACAAGCTGTTACAAATTCAGCTGCAGATAATGAACCGCCTGGATGCCCAGATTGCGCTTCATAAATCATTTTTATGACTTTTTTACGAAGGTCTGTTGCCTGATTTCTAAGCTGATTCACAGTAACTTCGTTCATTTTTCTTTGCTCCTTTCAAACAGTAAGGAAACTATCCTTATTGCATTACAGTTTGAACTATAGTTTTTGATATAGGAATACTGTGATGTTCATGATGTTCAAATCTGTAAATTAACGTGATAATTTTCTTCTTTTGAAGTAAACAGTTAGGCCCTTTGTTTCTTCCTATCTGTACAATACTACCGGACAAATGAAATGTGAAATACCAATATATAATGTTTCCATAGCTAAAAACTATGCAAAAAAAAAGATCTTACCTTGTAATCAAGATCAGATCTAATTCTTTATATAATAACAAAAAAAGCCTTTCGGCTTTTTTATAATTAAGCAATGATTTTCTGTGCGCGAAGTACTTCTTCGATAGCAGCAATTGCTTCTTCTTCGTCTTCACCAGAGCAGCTGATTGTGATTTCAGACTGTGTTGGGATTCCTAAAGACATAACACCCATGATTGATTTCATGTTTACTTCACGTCCTTTGAAAGCCACGTTGATTTCACTTTTGAATTTGCTGGCAGCGTTTACAGCCACAGTGGCAGGACGAGCATGTAATCCTACTGGATCAACTACAGTTACAGTAACTTGTTTCATTATAAATATCCTCCTAAAGTAAATCTAAAAATATTTTAGTCCATTTCCCTCAATAAATCAATACAATTTCAGTCAACTTGAAGAATGAAGAAACCATTCTCTTTCAGTGACCTGGCAAACTTTCCATCCTGTTGGATCAGACGACCACTAAAGGTTCCATCATATGTAAAGCCGACACCACAACTCGGCGAACGACTTTTTAAGATCACGATCTCTATTTTGTTTTCTCTTAAGATGGACAGCGCTTTCTCTACACCCTTTTCTAAAGATGACGTTACATCTTTTCCGGATTTAGTAATCACTTTGCCATCCAAAATTTCAATTGGTTCTCGTGGAATGGAAAAGCCGGCTAAGCATTCCGGACATACCGGTATCATTTCATGTTCTTTCAAGAACGTATCGAGTATATCCCTTTTGCAGTGGTTTCCGTCATAACGACACTTTTGACCGACCAGACATGCACTGACGGCAACTCTCATGAATTAGCCATCAATTCATCATATAACAACGAATATGTTTTGGCACTGTTGGCCCAGCTTACATCCGTATTCAACGCATTAGTCTGTAAGATCTTCCAATCTTCTTTACGGTTGTAATAAACATCGATTGCATAATATAACGTGTTCATCAATTCATTGGAATCATAATGCTCAAAGCTGAATCCGTTTCCGCTCTTATCGTATTCGTTATATGGATTGACCGTATCTTTTAACCCGCCGGTTTCACGTACTAGCGGCAATGTGCCATAGCGCATAGAGCAAAGCTGTGAAATACCACATGGTTCAAATAACGATGGCATTAAGAACAGATCGCTGGCGGCATAGATACGATGTGCTAAGCTTTCGTTGTATCCATAGTAGAAACAAATCTTTCCTTTGTTTCCGTTTTCCAAATCTCTGAGTTTGTTTTCGATCTGGCTTTCGCCACTACCTAAGATGACTAACTGAATCGGTGCCGAACATAAGGCATCCAACTGCTCCATCATTAAATAGAAGCCTTTTTGCCATGTCAATCGACTGACACATCCTACCAACATGACGTTTTCATCTTCTTTTAAGCCCAGCTCTTTCTGTAAAGCCAGTTTGTTTTGTTTTTTCTGTTTCTCAATATTGACCTTATCAAAGTGATACGGAATCTCCGGATCCGTTTTTGGATTCCATAAATTGATATCAATTCCGTTTACGATACCCCACAGATCGTATTTACGCATATTCAAAATGGCTTCTAAGTGTTCCCCATACTGTGGTGTCAAAATCTCCTGTGCATATGTTGGAGAAACAGTTGTCACCTTATCCGCATATAAGATTCCGGACTTCATAAAGGAAATTCCACCATCAAAGCGAACATTTCCATTCTCCAGCAGATAATAAGGAAGCCCTAAACAACTATCCAGCATTTCCGGACCAAAGTTTCCCTGATAAGCCAAATTATGAATCGTATAAACGAATCGAATACTGCGATAACGCGCATCATTATCATGCGTTTCTTTGACCATACAAGGAATCATTCCGGTATGCCAGTCATGACAATGAATGATATTTGGCCAGTAATTCAGTTGATTCAACATTTCAATCACAGCTTTTTGGAAATACGCAAAACGTTCTCCATCATCGTCATAGCCATACAACGTATCTCTTTCAAAGTATCCCTGATGTTGAATGAAGAAGAAGCATACATCCCCTTCCATCTTGGAATAGACACGTACCGGTACTTCATGATACGCGATGGAAACGGAAAACTCACAGTCAAAATACAATTCATCCATGTATTTTTCCGCAATCTTACGATATAAAGGCATAACAACTTTCACTTCATGCCCCTGTTGTGTCAAAGCAGCCGGTAAAGAACCGATTACATCCGCAAGTCCACCGGTTTTAATAAAGGGAAGCCCTTCACCTGCAACCATTAAAATTGATGCCATTAGATATTCTCCCTTCTTCCGATGTACAAAGGTTCTTCTTCTGTACCTGCTAAATCTTTTTTCTTCACGATCTTGGCGTATTTATCCACGATCACATTCTTTAAAACCGCATTATCTCCAATCGTTACACCCGGCATGATCAAGCAATTTTCCACAACGGCATTTTTACCGATCTTGCAGGCACGGCCTACGATCGAATTGACAATCTGACCATGTACTTCACAACTGTTGGATACAAAAGAGCCTACCGCACTTCCACCGTTCAAATAGATAGCCGGTGCACTGTCGTTGGTTCTTGTATAAGCCGGCCATTTTGGATTGGAGAATTCACGCATATTAGCTTCATCCAAGATTGCCATATTACTGTCAAAATAAGATTTCAGATCATTGATGCAATAAACACCACCACGGAAGTTTACCCCACGGATATCCATATCTTTACAATGATCATTGACAATATCCTTAAACCAGTACATACTGCTGACCTTTGTTGCCTCTTTTACAAGCGAAACAAAGATTTCTTTAGACATGATATAAGTCTGTAAAGACAACTGACGATTTTTATAATTTCCTAAGTTGCTTTCAATGCTCAACACACCTTTTTGACGATTCATCTGAATCACATCACAGTTGATGTAATGATCTTTGGCGTTGTCCACATTCTGATACAACATGGTGATTTCTGCTCCACTTTCCATATGCTGATCTAATAAATCGGCATAGTTTGCCATGTAAATCATATTGACCGGTGCAATGATCACATAGTCATTGTTGTTTTGTTCGATAGAATACAACTGATCATAATAGCTTTGTACATCCGATACATATTTCACAGCCCCATCTTCACGATACAATGGAATCAGCTCGATCTTTCCATGTTTGGAGTTGATATTATACTGACGTCCACTGCCGATATGATCGATCAGGGAACGAGGATTTCCATTGACAAAAACCTTGATATCATGAATGCCGGAATTGGCCATATTTGATAATGGAAAATCCACCAGACGATAACGTCCAATAAAGTTAAATGCCGCAATTGGGCGATATTTTTGAAGACCTCTTACATACACATTCGGGTCATTGTAAGTCACGATACCTAAAGCATTACACATCGTCGGTTACTCCCCTTTCTTTACGCGTTTGGAAATCAACGCGATCTCTTCACTGTCTGGTGATCCCACAACAGCACCCGGGTCGATCTTAACACCATCCGCCACAATAGCACGATAGACTTTGGCACCTTCACCAACACTTACGCCCGGCATCAAAACAGCCTGTTCGACAACGGCATCTTTATCCACGGTTACATTGTGGAACAAGACAGAGCCTTCTACATTTCCTTTAATGATGGCTCCCTGATTGATATAACAGTTCTTAACAGAACCTGTTGGAGATACATAATGTGGAAGTGTCGGAATATCTTCTGTATAAATCTTCCATTCCGGATCATCCAAATTCAACTCATTGGATTTTGTAAGCAGATCCATATTGGCTTCCCACAGAGAATCAATCGTTCCTACATCCTTCCAGTAACCTTCAAATTTATAAGCCTGCAGCTTTTTGCCCTGATTTAAGAAAGAAGGAATAATGTCTTTACCAAAGTCATGATGACTTCCTTCTACATTCATATCGGCAATCAATTCTTTACGCAGATCCTTCCAGTTAAAGATGTAGATACCCATACTGGCCAGGTTTGATTTTGGGTATTCCGGTTTTTCTTCAAATTCAACGATACGACCTTCTTCATCCGTATTCATGATACCGAAACGGCTTGCTTCTTTCATTGGAACCGGAAGTACGGCAATCGTACAGGCAGCACCACTTTCCTTATGCAAAGAAAGCATATTCGCATAATCCATTTTATAAATATGGTCACCGGAAAGAATCAAAACATGTTCCGGATCAAATGTATCGATAAAGTCAATATTTTGTGTAATGGCATCTGCGGTTCCCTGATACACATCAAATTTTGTTCCATCTTTTTCACGTGGCGGAAGTACATAAACGCCACTTCCTCTTGTATCCAGACCCCAGCGTTGTCCGGCTCCGGCATAGGCATTCAACATGACGGATTCATACTGTGTCAAAACACCTACGACTTTGATTCCTGAATTCGCACAGTTGCTCAGGGGAAAATCGATGATTCGATACTTACCACCGAAATAAACGGCCGGCTTTGCGTTTTTCTTTGTCAGATCCAATAAACGCGTACCACGCCCACCCGCTAAAATCATTGCGAGCATATTATTTTGTTCCATACTCATCCTCCTATATAACATAAGCGTCTTACTTAATTAAAAGTATATCACTTTTTCGTAAAATTTAAATGTTTTTACATCAAAATGTATGCGTTTTCAATGTAAAGACTATGTAACAAAAAGAACCTGATTTTTTACCAGGTTCTTACAATTTATCGATTCATTTTAGATTTATAACACAATATCATGCCAATACCGAGCACTAAAGCTAGTGACATCAATCCAGCCCATACGATTGGATTTGTTTCATAAGCTGTATTTGTAGTTTTTTCTTTCTTCACACTCGCTTCTTTATCGGGAGTCGTTTTATGGCTGGTTTCATCTTGTGATGAAGTATTTTCATCTTCTTTTGATCCATCTGGATTGGATGCATCCGTTTGATCATCTGATGAATCGGTATCCGATGGGTCTTCGTCCTTTATGTCTGTAATAAAGACACTTCCAAAAGCATTCACAACAGCATCTCCGACAGGACGAACACTTGTACTTCCTGTATCATCCGTTACTAATTCAAAGAAAATATCACCTTCTTTATATTGATTATCTAATTGATAGCCTTCCGGAAGTAGAGATTGTATTTCTTTGTAATCAATCTTATTATCTGAATTTATATCCAATTTTTCAAAAACTAAATAGCTTTTATCAAAGGCTTGTTTATCGGATAAGAAAGTAAAGTTGAAGAGATGGCCTTCTATTTCACCATCATCTTTTTGCACATGAACTGCGATTTCGCCATTTTGTATTTCCCATACTTTTCCTGTAATCACATATTCTTCAGGTATCTCCCCCATATAATAGCCATAAGGATTCATCGTTACATATTCATAACTGGATGGCCATAGTATTTCGCTTTCACCTACCAAATTTCCATCTTTAACATCTACGTACTTAATTTTAATAGGTATCAAATCATTTTCAGCATTCTCCTTATCCCATTCTCCTTTTTGCACTGGATACGTGTAAAAAGAATCTTGGCCAGGTTTAGCAACCCATCCTAAACCGCCTAAATATGGTGGAAAAGAATACCCCTCTGGTAATCCATTTTCCATAGCTTCCTGTATTGTTTCTGTTACATTTGGCTTAAAAGTATATGTATTCAATACTTCTCCTGTAACCGCATCAACATAGATAAAATGAAAAGTTCCCCAATCTATCACTTCATCTTCATTCGGAGTAGTTGCTGAATTTGTAGCATCCTCCGAAACAAGAGGTTGTTCTTCTAAACCATTTACATCTGTTGTTTCTTTGTTTTCTGTTGTAATTTCATCTGCATCATCCGCAATGTTTTCTTTATTTGTTTCATCTAAATTTTCTGAATTATCAACATTCGATTCATCTAAATGATTAGAAACATCCACCGTATCTATACTCTCAGTTTCAGTTTGTGCATATACACTCATACCTATTGTGCAGATCATAGATAGACTTGTCGTTGCCGCCAATGCCACTTTTGTAAATTTCTTCATATAAAATCCTCCATTAAGAAAATTTTACCCCCCCCCCGGTTTGAGAATGTCAAGTAGTTCTTTGTACAAAAAAGAGCTAAACATTATGCTTAACTCTAATAGACTATTCACTACGTAAAGCTTCTACAGGATCTTTTTTCGAGGCAAAGCGACTAGGAATTAGACCGGCTATAACTGTCAATAATAAGCTGATCAAGATCAAGATCAGTCCACCCTGCCATGGAAGACTGGCAATATGGGCAACACCAGTCAGATTTTCTACGATCATGCTGATGGGAATATTCAACAAGATCGTAATCAAGATACCCATGCATCCACTGGCCAGACCAATGATAAAGGTTTCGGCATTAAAGACATGCGATACATCCTTTTTGGAAGCACCGATAGCTCGTAAAATTCCGATTTCTTTGGTTCTCTCCAATACAGAAATATACGTAATGATACCAATCATGATACTGGATACGATCAACGATACGGATACAAATCCAATCAGAACATAAGAGATCATATTGATCACACTGGTCACGCTGGACAACATCATACCGATAAAATCGTTGTATGTGATCACATTGGCTAAACGATCAGCTGCTTTTTCCTTTTCGTTATACTCGTTGATCAAATTGCTTATTTCTTCTTTATCTTCAAAGCTTGATGCATAGATATTGATCTTTGTCGGATTATCCAGGTCGATATATCCTAGCTTTTGTAAATTGCTGTCATAGGTCGCATTGAGATTTTCATTGTATGTGCTCATATAAGACATCAATTCTTCCTGTGACATAGAAGCCATGGCCATTTGCTGCTCCGGTGTTAATTTCGAAATCGACATTTCTTCCCCATCTGAAAATGCCGTTCCGGTTAATACATTGGTATCCGGATGATTGATTTGTTCCTGTACGATCTGTGAATTTGAACACTGTTCGATCATGTAATCACGCATTTGCGAAGAATAATACACACCGCCCATCGTTGTCTTTGATACGGTAGAATCGGCTGGTTTGATGATCCCTACGATTTTAACATCGGTGGCTTGATCCACGATCTGATCGACATAGGTTTCATCCTGAGATCCATCGATCCATACGCCATTGACTTTATGATACAAATCACTGTTATTGACCAGCTTAAACGTTGTATTTAATAATTCATCGTATGTGTAAGTGGCATCTTCACTCGTTTGAATTTGATCTACATTACCGGCTAAAAGCTGATTATAATTCTCGACCAGCTCATCCTGATCCATCAAACCCAGAGAATAGAGTACATAATCGGAAATCTCGTTTTGATCATTGACTTCGATCACGACCTCATTATAGGCATCCGGCCATTTTCCTTCGACCAGTTCAAATTCATCGTCGCGAAGTTCTTTGGTATCCGGTAAAGAAAGCCATACTTCATTAGACATCATCGATGTAGAAGAAGACATAAATTGATTTTGCAGATTCATCAAATCCGAGAAACCAAGACGATCCAGCAAACCATTGGGACTGACCTGCACCAGACCTTGATCCCCTAAATCATTATAAACATGCATACTTAAGCCATAATCGTATTCCACAGCTTTGGTATGATCCATGAGTTGATCTCCCTCTTTACTTTCCAAATACGATTTAAAGGCAGAAAGATTGTTCTTGGAAGACTTTGAGATCGAATTCAAAATATCATTGATGTAGGGCATGGATGTGACCTCATCCTTATTTTCCTTTTTTTCTTTCTCATCCGATGACATATTCATCATGGTTTCCATCATCGTTGACATATCCATGGTGTTATCTTGAATCTCAATTGGATAGCTGGCCATCGTATCATTTTCAACCTGATTGATGTAAGCCTGCACCCCGTTGGATAAAGAAAGGATCAAAGCGATACCAATGATACCAATACTTCCGGCAAAGCTTGTCAACAAGGTACGACCTTTTTTTGTCATCAAGTTATTTAAACTCAGCGATAAAGCTGTCTTAAAAGACATACTTGGCTTTTTTAAAGAATCCGTCATTGGAGTAATTTCTTCCGGTGCGATAGGATTAGTATCGTTTTGCACCACACCATCAAATAAAGAAATGATACGCGTTGAATACGTCTTGGCCAACTCTGGATTATGTGTCACCATGATGACCAGTCGATCCTTGGCAATCTCCTTTAACAAATCCATGATCTGCACACTGGTCTTGGAATCCAGGGCACCGGTCGGCTCATCCGCCAACAAGATTTCCGGGTTGTTGACCAAGGCTCTGGCAATAGCTACACGCTGCATTTGTCCACCGGACATCTGTGTCGGTTTTTTATCCAACTGATCTTCCAAACCGACTTGTTTTAAGACCTCGATGGCTCTTTGTCTTCGTTCCTGCTTATCGACACCGCTCAATGTCAATGCCAGCTCGACATTACTGAGGACCGTTTGATGCATGATCAAATTGTAGCTTTGGAACACGAAACCAACACGGTGATTACGATAGGTATCCCAATCTTTATCCGTATAGTTTTTGGTTGAACGACCGTTAATGATCAAATCCCCGCTGGTATATTGATCCAAACCACCGATAATATTTAAAAATGTTGTTTTTCCGCATCCGCTTTGTCCTAAAATCGAAACAAATTCACTGTCGCGAAATGTCAGAGAAATATCTTTTAAGGCATGTACGATATTACTTCCTGTATCATAATCTTTGACAAGATGTCTAACTTCAAGCATATGAAAACCTCCTTGAAATATCGAATATTATATCATTCATTAAGTCACTTAACAATATGTAAACCCTTCTTTGTTCCTAACAAACCTTTCTATTATGACTTTCGATATAGGACAAAAAAAGTCCAATATCCTTTTAGATATCAGACCTTTAATTCTCAATTTCTTCTCAAATGAAGCCTAGGTGCTTTGATTCTGTGCTTCCAAAGCTTCTTTCACACTGCATTCTAAATTTACATCGGTCAATACAGAAATCGTATCACCTTCTTTTATTTTAGTATTTCCCTTCGGCAATATCCTGTATTCACCTCGGCGTATTTCCACCAACAGTGTACCTTCAGGTAATGAGATATCTTTTACCATTTTGTTGGCTAACATGGATTCGTGTTGTACGAGTATTTCAAATACGATTCGTTTTCCGCTTTCTTTAGTCTCGCCCTGCTCTTTATCCAGCATGCCATCCAATAAAGCTTCATAAACCGGTGGACTTTTTAATAAGTCTGCAACGGCATAGGCCACCAAAGAAACCACCGTCAGCGATAACAAGTGTGCCAGAGAATTGGTCATTTCCGTAACTAAGATGATACCAGTCAAAGGGGCTCTGACAATCGCTGTAAAATAACCGGCCATGGCCAAAATAATAAAATTATGAAATAAGATAGGATCCACACCTAAAAATGAAATGATCGCTTTAGCATATACAGAACCGATACCGGCACCCAAAACAATCAAAGGAAAGAAAATACCACCCGGAATTCCGGAACCAAAACTGATGACGGAAAACAAAAACTTTACAAGCAGGAAAACGATCATGGTGGTCAAAACCAGATCACTGTTCATTTCTTCAAACAAGGCATGACCGCCACCCAACACCTGCGGCATGGTAATTCCTAAAACAATCGCCAATAAAAAAGGAATCCAGATTTTTACCCAGGTAGGTACTGACAAGCTTTTGTACAGATCCTTTGTTCGAAGCAATACATAGTTATAAATTGCGCCGAAAACACCCAGTAAAATACCTAACAGGATCAGATAACCATAGCCGGATAAGGGAATGGATTGAATCACCGGCAATTCAAAAATAGGCTGCATGCCAAAAATCTGTTTGGAAATAAAATCGGAAGCTACGGCTGCCGACATCATCGACAACAAAATCACCGGTGTAAAATATTTAAAGATTTCTTCCAAGGCAAACATGACACCGGCCAAAGGGGCGTTAAAAGCTGCAGCCAATCCGGCGCTAGCCCCTCCGGCAATAAGAATCTTTTTTTCCAGTCGTCCGTTTCCCAACCGATTACCGATAGCCTCTCCGACATTGGCACCTAATTGTATCGATGGGCCCTCTCTTCCTAATGAAAGACCTCCGGCAATCCCCATCGCACCACCGGCAAATTTACAAACCAGAGTAGAAAACCAACTTTTCCGCTTTAAAAAGTATCCTTTTAAAATACCTTCGATCTGCGGTATTCCACTACCGGAAATCATAGGGTTGTAATCCACCATTTTTCCGATCAAATACGCAACGATTCCAAAGACGGGAATCAACAACAAGATCCAGGAAAGATTTCCTGACACAAAATCATACAACGAAAAGGCAAAAGATTCGCCCTTTCCCAATACCAGTCGATACAATACCGCAATCCCTCCGGCACAAACGCCTACAAGCATGCTTTTTAGAATAAGGATCACATTATCGAATACCGAATTGGTAAGGGAATGATAATTATTTTCCAATTTCATGGTTTCCCTCTTTTCTTAAAAAATCCACCTACCATTGTAGTAGAGTCTTTCCCATCTTACAACCCACAGCTTGTAGGATCCTTGCAGGAAAAGTCTGTAAAAACAAAAAAACCGGAATCTTTATACAAGAAATTCCAGTTCTTTTTACGATAGAGCTATTCAATTATTCAGCTTTTAAAGTAAACTCTGTTTTCCAAAGTCCGTGCAGATTACAATATTCATACACCGTAACTTTTCCGGACTTATTCTTCATGCAGAATTCTGCTTCTGGAGCCATATCCGGTGTCAGTGCTTTTTTCACATAGGTTCCGTCTTCAAACTCTACCCAGATCGCATTGATATAGTGTTCTGCTGTCATAGGGTGAGCAACACTTCCTACTTTAACGATCAACTTATGTCCATCTTGTTCTACAACAGGTACGTGTTTTTCCAAAGCCCCGTCAACTTCACCGGCTTTTACTTCGCGCAATCCTTCAATAGCACCTTTTGTAGGTTCTACAACCAATTCAAATACAGCACCGCAATCATCACATTTAAAAATTTTCATTTCGAAAACCTCCTTTATATTGACATTATATCTATAAATCCTAAAATAATCTATGAATATGCTTTCTTCCTTTAAACTTTTGCACTGTGATGAAAATCGACTGCAGTTTATTGCCAAAAAAGAGCTTACGCTTTTCGAACTGCAGTCTCTTTTTCATGCTTCCAGGAAGCACTGGAATCAATGCACGGACTTTAAAGAACCCATTCTGTATAAAGGACAATGTTATACAATTTCTTTTAAGCCAAAAGAGTTTATACATCCGGTATCCTTTGATGATGTTACGATCCTGTATGAAGACTGTTTTGTGATCGTAGCTTTTAAGCTCCCTTTTTTGCTCGTTCATGATGATGGACATACACAAGATACATTACAGGCAAGAATTGATGCTCATTTAATGATGCAGGGAGCTATGTATCCCTGTCAGGCCATTCATCGTATTGACTACGAGGCAAGTGGTCTTCTGCTGTTTAGTAAACATCCTTTTTTTCAGCCTTACTTTGATTTTCAGATGCAGCAGCATCAGATCAAAAAAGAGTATCAGTGCATCGTCGAAGGAAAGTTCCCTTCTTCTATCCATGAAATTTGTAAGCCGATCGGAAAAGACAGACATCAGGCACAAAAGATGCGTATTTCAAAAAACGGAAAACCAAGCATGACAAAAATCACTGCGATAGAATCTAATAAAAATACATCCAAACTGACTATTGAAATTACGACCGGGCGCAAGCATCAGATTCGTGTACATCTGGCTTCTTTGGGATTTCCCATTTATAACGATCCTTTATATGGAGTACGTAAAGATCAAAAGGGATTGTTACTGCAAAGCCATAAACTCTCTTTTAAGCTTCCTTTTCAGAAACAATGTCTTCAGATAGAATGTCCGGATGAGCCTAGAATGTGCTTAAAAGACTGAATAAAATATCCCACAGATAATACCCCTTTACATAAGAAATCCAGACTCCGATACATAAACAGGACACGTAGGCGATCATCTTCTTTTGCCTGAAAGCGGACCATAAAAGACCAAAAAGAACAGAAATCAATACCGCAATCATCATACGATGCATCCCTAAAAGAGAACCGAAAAAGCCTAAAAAATATACATCGGCTATACCAATCCACTCTGGTTTTCTTCGATGTAAAAACAAAGCAGGCACACTGTATAAAAGTGCTCCTTGCCAATGCAGACTTTGAAAGGTGCCGATAAAACCAATGGCAATGCATACACATGCGATCGACCAATGCCAGCTAATATAATAAGTGTGTCTATCTTGTTCAAAAAGACAAAATAAAAAGGTAAAGAAACACTGTGATAACCAGAATGTATCTCGGGACAAAAGAGGCAGAAACATAAAAGAACACAGTCCAAAAGTAATCCACTCGATTTTTTTTGTTCTTTGTAATACTCGTCCTTCAAAAATGGATGTAGCATATGTACATATAAGAATAAAAAAAGCTTCCATACCCTTTAGTATAGAAGCTTCTTCTTACCAATTTCTTACTTATTCACCTTTATATTCAGCAATTTCCACTTTTTCAATCTCAATATTTTCTAATGGATGATCTTGACTGTTTGTCTGCACTTTAGAAATAGCCCGGACCACATCCATGCCCTTGAATACCTGACCGAAAACTGTATGTCCTCGTTGTGGATCAAATGCATTATAAGCCCCATCCAAAGAAGGATTACCACCTTGTGTCTGGTATAGTTCTTTATACTTCTCATCCACCTTGTCCATATTTAAAAAACTGTATCCATAATAATTCAATACAGATTGTTTCTCTTTTTCGCTCATATCCTTGAGCTGATCATAGTTGGCTTGCATACTTTGCCAGTAAGATGGATCAACGACTGGAGCCTGATTGATAAAGAACTGACTTCCGTTGGTGTTGCTGCCGGCATTGGCCATGGCCAGAGAACCGGTAATATTGACAAGCCTGCTGCTGAATTCATCTTCAAATTCTTCCTTCCAGATGCTTTGGCCGCCACTGCCATCTCCGTTAGGATCACCACCCTGAATCATGAAATCAGAAATGATGCGATGAAAGGTCAATCCGTCATAGTATCCTTCTAAAGCCAGTTTTTTAAAATTATAAACTGCTTTAGGTGCAGCCTCCGGAAAAAAACGCACATAAATATCGCCCATGCTGGTATGGATGATAGCAATTTCTTCACCCTTTTCCGGTGCGTCCAACTGTTGTCCTAAACTCAGACTTTCATCATCGGGATCGGGCATATTCTTTAGCTCGACCAATGTATCTTTATTGTCTAAAACATGCACAGCCGGATTTTCCTTCATCGTAGCGGATTGGCATCCAACGACGAGAAGACTGCATAAAAATATGGAAATGAATCTCTTTACTCTAGTTTTCATGTACTTTAGTTGGAACTCGTTACCAGATAATCCGGATCATTTGGCTTTTTCTTATAAACAACCTTTAGTAAAATCGGTGTAATGATCGTAGTAAAGACCACACACAATAAAACCGGTGTCACAAAGAAATTTGGAAAGATTCCCAACGCCATTCCTTTATTGGCGACAATCAAAGCAACTTCACCACGCGATACCATTCCACAGCCAATTCGTATCGCCTGTGATTTTGAATAGTGGCAAAGCAATGCGCCAAGTCCACATCCAACAACTTTACTCAATAAAGCAATCACACACAATAATAAGATAAGCAGCAATACAGATCCCGAAAAATTAAATGGTTCCAGCTTTAAACCGATACTGGCAAAGAATACCGGTGATATCAACAAATAAGAAAGTGTTCCGATTCTTTTTGTCACATAGGCGCATTGGCTGGTTCCTGATATGATCAAGCCTGCCACAAAAGAACCGGTGATATCGGCAACACCAAAAAACTCCTCGGAGACAAAAGCCATAATCAAGGCAAACGCAAAACTGATGATGGAATATCTTTGCAGTCCGCCACGGGAGTCATGATCAAACCACCAGGCAAAAACTTTATGTAGTAAAACACCAACGATAACGGCAAAGATGAAAAACAAAACGATCTTCAATAAGACAATGCCTACGTTTACCGAACTATCAGCTAAACCGGAGACGATCGTAAGCGCAATGATACCCAACACATCATCGATCACGGCAGCAGCTAGGATTGCATTACCGCTGGTCGTTTTCATAGCGCCCATTTCTTTCAAGGTTTCAACCGTGATACCTACAGAAGTAGCCGTCAGAATAACACCTAAAAATAAGTTACCGATCCAGGCTTCCGGCCCCACGTTATAGAATGTCGCAATCCAATATCCAAGACCTAAAGGAACCAATACACCTAAAACGGCAATCACCAAAGCCTTTAATCCGGCTTTTTTCAAATCGGTAATACTGGTTTCCAAACCGGCACCAAACATTAAAACGATGACTCCAATCTCAGAAAGAGAAGAAATCAAATTACTTGGCTGAACCCAGTTTAAAACGGCCGGCCCAAGAATGATACCGGCAAGCAGAGCACCGACAACAGCCGGCATCCTTAGTTTTCTTGTGAATAAACCAAATGCCTTTGTCCCTAATAAAATCAAGGCAATATCTAATAAATAACGATAATCACTCATATCTATTTCTCCTCACATAGAAGGGATTATACTCCTATCCTTTCTTTCCTTCAAGCTAGAAAGATATTGGTATGGTAAAATCTTTGTTTGCGATCGGTAAATCCACATCGCCGATCTCTAAATGATACGCACATAAAGAATAACTCTTTCGGCTTCCCTTATAGCCATATTTGGTATCGCCACAAAGCGGATAGCCTAAATATGCCATACTGGCACGAATTTGATGAAATCTTCCTGTTTCCAAAAAAATCTGAACGATGGAATACTCTTTTTGTCTTTTTAATACCTTTACATGCATGTGAGCCTCTTTATAGCCCGGCTTTGCCTCTGCCGCAACAAGCGCCTTAGTCTCCTGTTTTTTAATGTAACAGAGAACTTCCTTTGTATCCCATAAAGGCGTTCCTTCAATCTTGGCACAATATACCTTGCGAACTTTATGACAAGCGATCGCATCATTCATCAAACGCAGTGCTCTGGCATTTTTTGCCGCCAGGATCAAACCAGATGTATTTTTATCCAAACGATGACAGATTGCCGGGGCAAAGCTGTTCTCTCTTTGCGGATCATATTCCTTTTTCTGATATAAATAATACTGTATGCGATTAACCAATGTATCCTGCAAGCCTTTTTCATCACTTTGTGAAAGCAAGCCTGCCGGCTTGTTGACCAGCACAATATCATCATCTTCATAGACAACATCAATACTTCCGGTATTCACAGGACAAGCCTTCTGTCTAGTTTCTAAAAATTCATAAGGAAGAAATAAAAGGATCGAATCCCCTTCCTGCAGCTTTTGATCATATGTACAGCGCTTACGATTGACCTTGATTTTCTTATTGCGAATGGCTTTATACATCATAGATTTTGTCAATGTCATATAATGTTTTTGAAGAAAGCGATCCAGTCGTTGTCCGGCATCATTTACCCCGACCTTAATTTCCTGCATAAATGACCTCTAAACACTCTTTTAATGAATCCAGCACAGGCACACCTGCCTGCTGTAAACGATCTTTTGATTGGTGTCCGGTCGTCACCAGCAGGCATTTACCGCCGGCCTGACTGGCCACTTCATAATCATGCAAGCTATCACCTACAAACCAAACTTCATCTTCTTTCTGGCATGTCTTCATATATGCTTTTGCCAGTTCCAGTTTACTGTGTGCATAAATGTCTTCGATTCCATAAATGCGATCTACTCTTTCCTGTACATCGTTTTTTTGAATCTGCGCCAACAAATAATCTTTTTTACTGGCTGAAAGAATTGTTTGTTCCATTTGTAAAGATCTGGCCTGTGTTAATACTTGATAAGCATCCTGTACCAATGCGCAGTCATAGCTCTTTTCCTGATAGTATTCCATATATTCGTGAGCCAGTGTTTCAAAAGAAGTTTTTGTGAAGTCAAAGCCAATTGCGCGATAATAGTTTTCAATCGGAAAGCCAAATACTTTGCGATAGGCTTCTTTATCCGGTAGACAGGACAAACCATGATGAACTAATAAAGTATTGATGCATTCCAAACACAAATCGATATCATCAAGCAAAGTTCCGTTCCAGTCCCATACAATTTTTTTCATTTTGATCACCGTAATGATTATAGCATGCTTACAAAAAGTGAACAGTATTGTGAATTTGTTAGCAATTTCTTCTTTTTTTTAAAGGCATTGTCCGATATAATGAAATGGGTAAAAAAGTATATTAAGGAGGAACTATGCGCGGTATATACAACTCAGTTACAGATTTGCGTCGTAAGGTCTTTGCGGCTATCGCCAGCATGGCCTATGAGGACTGTGACGATCTTGCCAAACGAATCGAACAGATTCCATATGAACTGTTACCAGGTGATAAAGCAACCTATCGTAACAGTATTTTCCTGGAAAGAGCCATTATCGGTGAACGTTTACGTTTAGGTATGGGTCTTCCTACACGAGATGCAAAGGAGTTTAAAGCCTTATCGGACGGTATTGAAGAAAGTGCGATTGCGAAAAAGTATTATGATGATCCGTTAGTTAACATCATCAAATTCGCATGTAATGCTTGTCCGGAAAAGAAAGTATTTGTCACAAATGCCTGTCAGGGATGTCTTTCTCATCAGTGTACAGAGGTTTGTCCAAAAGATGCGATCCATATCGTAAACGGACGTTCTTTGATTGATCAGGATAAATGTATCAAGTGTGGACGTTGTATGGAAGCTTGTCCTTACAAAGCTATCACAAAGATTGAACGCCCATGTGCGGCCAGCTGTGGTATGGATGCGATTCACAGTGATGAAGATGGAAAAGCCGTTATTGACTATGATAAGTGTGTCAGCTGCGGTATGTGTTTAGTGAACTGTCCATTTGGTGCCATTGTCGATAAAGGACAGATCTTCCAAACTATTTATGCGATGAAGGAAGGACACCGTGTCGTTGCGGCCGTTGCCCCTGCTTTTGTCGGACAGTTTGGACCAAGTGTAACACCGGAAAAATTGACAGCAGCATTAAAAGAATTAGGCTTCAGCGATGTTGTCGAAGTTGCCATCGGTGCTGACCTTTGTACGATCGAAGAAGCAGAAGACTTCATGGATAAAGTGCCGGAAAAACAACCTTGGATGGCCACTTCCTGCTGTCCTGCCTGGTCTGTTATGGCTAAAAAGCTTTTCCCACAGTATGCTTCTTATGTTTCCATGGCTTTAACACCAATGGTATTAACTGCACGTATGATCAAAAAAGACGATCCAGACTGCAAAGTTGTATTTATTGGTCCATGTGCGGCCAAGAAACTGGAAGCCAGCCGTAAGTCGGTACGAAGTGATGTAGATTTCGTACTGACATTTGAAGAAGTCATGGGTATGTTCGTTGCCAAAGGGGTAAAACTGGAAGAAATCGAAGGTAATGATCCACTGTTAAAAGGAACGAACCGTGGACGTGAATTTGCCGTGAGCGGTGGTGTTGCCAAAGCCGTTAAGTCTTTGATCAACAAGAAACATCCGGAAGTAGAAGTTAAAGTACAGGCGGCTGAAGGTTTGAAAAATTGTAAGACGATGTTGATGATGGCAAAAGCCGGACGATTGGATGGATACCTGTTAGAAGGTATGGCTTGTCCGGGAGGATGTGTTGCCGGGGCCGGTACTTTACAGCCAATCGCAAAATCCAGTGCTGCCGTTAAGAAGTATGCCAATGAAAACACACTGGTCAACTGTGATGAAAGTCCATACGGTGATCGATTGGAAGAATTGACAAAAGGATAAAAAGAAGACCGAGATCAATGATCTCGGTTTTTATTATACGGCGGGCCAAACTTTTACGTGGAGCATATCTCCTTCTTTTTTGTTCAATACATTTCGAATACGTTTTAAAACCCCGAGAATATAGATAATCTTGCCTTGATCATCCTTTAAACCCATATTCACTATACTTCCATCGTATTCTATGCCGTCAAATGTCGTATGAACGCGTATTCGACCTTTTCCAAATTCTTCTCTGATATCCCAGGGAAAAATAACGTAAGCCCCACCCTTTTTTGGGATTTCATGAAGAATCGCATCAAATTCATAAACTTTTTTCATCGTATACTCTCCTTTTCATCTTATCAACATGGGTGCAAGCACAAGCATATAGCCAACAAGAAATAAAATCAGATGTTTTGGTTCGCGATGAATAGCCACAAATTCACGAATCAAAGCGCTGGGCCAATAGTACGAAGCAACACGGGATCCAATTCCCGTACAGGAAAAATTCAATTTTGAACAATAGCGCAAAGCTCTGTACACATGATAGTTGCTCGTAACAAGGGCAACATAATGTCGCCCCGGAAAAGATTCAATCAGCATTTTGGAAAACTTTAAATTTTCCCAGGTTGTTGTCGATTGATCCTCCATTTTTATTTTCTCTTCAGGGATTCCCTGCGATAGAAGATAATTCTTTATAGCCATTGCTTCTGAACAAACTTCATCAGCACCTTGTCCGCCGGAAGGAACCAGTATCGGCGGTGTTGGATCCTTGCGATAGACTTCAATGGCCTTGTCACAGCGATCTTTCAACAACTTAGTGACGGTTCCATCTTTTTTGAGTCCGCTTCCATGAATGATCACATAATCAAAATCTCTTTTATGCGGAATGATTTGCAGAAACAGGCAATAAAACATGAAGGCAACAAAAACCAGTGATACATAGATGACCGACATGGAAATAAAGATCAGCCCCTGCGACAGGTGCGAAAGAAAGGCAGTCCATTGATCTACAACTAGCGATCCCGTCAGTAAAACAAATATGAAGGTTGCGATTTCCCCAATCCCGATAATGATCCCAAAAGCCAGTGATAAAAGATTTCCCAGAGAATGCCCTTCTCTTCTCCACATCAAAATACCATTCCAAATCAATCCGACAGGAACAAACAAAATCAAAAGAATGATCAAAAGTAACAGTATGATAAAAGTGGTTGCCGCATACTTACCGGCTAATGAACAAAGAAAAGGGATGCTGGAGCAGCCAGCCAACATCAAAAAAAATGTATTCCGATACCGACTTCGATTGCGATGCATCGAATAGATAAAAATCAACCAGAAGAAAAGAGCGGGAATCGCCGCATGCCACACATTTTCAAAATAATTCATAGTTTTATTCTACGATAGCTCACCAAAAATGTCATTCTATTTGTTCATCATAAAAAAATGGCTCTATCAAGCCATTTATCCCCATACCTCTTCGGCAATCTCTTTCACCAGTGCCAGTTTATCCCATTGATCCTGATCTACCAGCTTATTTCCGATTTCACAGGATGCGAAACCACACTGTGGACTTAAATATAAACGTTCCAGATCGACATACTGCGATGCTTCTTTAATGCGATCAATGATCGCCTCTTTCTTTTCTAAGGCAGCCGCTTTGGTAGTCACCAGTCCCAATACCACTTTTTTATCCTTCGGTACAAAACGTAGTGGTTCAAAGCCACCGGAGCGTTCGTCATCAAATTCAAGATAGAAGGCATCTACATTTTCTCTCGCAAATAAGAAAGAAGCAATCGGATCATACCCTCCGCTGCTGGCCCAGGTGGAATGATAATTTCCTCGGCAAACATGTGTTGTGACAACTAGATCATCCGGTCGATTTTCTAACGCTAAGTTATTTAAGCGTAAATATTGTGAAGCCACATCTTCCAAGGAAACTTCTCCATTTTGACGGGCACTCCAATATTTGGTATCGCAAAACATACCCCATGTGCAGTCATCCATCTGAATATTACGACAGCCGGCCTGATACAACTCCTGAATTACCGTTTGATAGGCCCTGGCAATATCCTGGATCAGTTCTTCCATATCTGGATAAATGGCCAGTGTCTGTTTTCCATTATCCTCTCTGAACAATTCTGCCAACAACTGTGCCGGTGCCGGAAAGGTCTGACGGGCCACTGTATTTTCATCCTCTAATTGTTTTACAAAGCGATAATGTTCGACAAACGGATGATTTTCACCGGAAATTTTCCCAACCAGCTTGATAGAACCCGGTGTTGTTTCCTCACCATGAAAGAAATACCCGTGATCCAGTTCAATTTCTTCGATTCCATTCAATCCCCACATAAAATCCAAATGCCAATAGCTTCTTCTGAATTCCCCATCGGTGATCGCATGATAACCGGCAGCTTTCTGTTTTTGGATCAGCTTCGTAATTTCTTCATCCTCCACCTGCTTTAATGCCTGAGCATCGATCTTTTTTGCCTTGAAATCGGCTCTGGCTTGTTTTAAGCGTTCCGGTCGCAAAAAGCTTCCCACAAAATCATATCGAAATGGACCATATAATTGACGCATCGTGTCATCCTCCTTATTTATGACTCTAATCTTAATTGATTCAAATGAATTCGTACAATATAAAAAAGAAGCAGTTTACCATAGGATCAATCTATGGCAAACTGCTTTAAAATTTCAATATATTGTTTCGTAAAGCGACTATATACGACCTGACTATGATGAATAAATCCAATTTCCATATAATCTTCAACATCTAATGGAATCGCAATGATGTCTTTTCCATTTAACTGCTCATTGATTACACCGCTGCAGATTGTATAACCGTTTAAGCCGATCAAAAGATTAAAGAGAGTCGCTCTGTCACAGACACGAATATCCTTTTTACTTTCCAGCGTACTTAAAATTTCTTCTGAAAAATAAAACGCATTGTGCTCTCCCTGTTCATACGATAATCGAGGATAGGCCTCTAAATCTTGCAGCGTGACAAGTTTCTTTTTGGCCAAAGGGCTATGAATACCGACAAATACATGCGGTCTGGCGATAAAAAGACGCTCAAACTGTAAATGATGTTCTTTAAAGGCTTTTTTCAAAACCGCTTCATTATAGGCATTCAGATACAAAATACCGACTTCACTCTTTAAGCGTGCTACATCCTCTATGATCTCATACGTCTGCGTTTCTCGAATACTGAAATCATACGTATCGCCTACTGTTTTCAAAAGCTCGACAAAGGCTTCGACCGCAAAGGAATAGTGCTGTGTGGAAACACAAAAAGAATGACGAACCGGCATGGCTAGGGCATAGCGCTCTTCCATCAGATGCGTCTGCATCAAAACTTGTCTGGCATAGCCTAAAAACTCCTCACCTTCTTTCGTTAGGATCACGCCTTTATTGGTTCTCTGAAAGATCGTGATCTGAAACTCATTTTCCAGTTCTCGAATGGCCGAGGTCAAAGAAGGCTGCGAGATATACAGCTTTTCTGCGGCCTTGCTGATGGTTTGGGAGCGAGCCACTTCTACGATATATTTCAACTGCGTTAACGTCATGTACTTATCTTCTTGTCAACAATACGACACTTTCTACATTGGTCGTATTCGGAAACATGTCCACCAGATCCATGGTTTTTGCCTTATAGCCCTGGCGAAAGAACAGATGTAAGTCACGGACCAGACTTCGTGGATCACAGGAGATATATAAGATCTTTTTAGGATGCAAAGCACAGGCATTCTCAATAAATGTCGGTGTCGTTCCAGCTCTAGGCGGATCTAATACGATCACATCAAAATGAGTGTGATGCTTTTTGGCTTCTTCCATAAAACGTGTGGAATCCATAGAAACAAAACGCGCGTTCTTTATGCGATTTTGTTTAGCATTTTCTTTGGCAAACCCAATCGAGTCCGCATTGATTTCCACCCCTGTCACCATTTTACAAAAATCTGCCAGGCTTAAACCGATCGTACCAATACCACAATAAGTATCCAATACCGTTTCCTGTCCCTGCAGCTGCAACTTTTCTTTGGCCACCTTATACAATAACTCACACTGGTCATGATGAACCTGATAAAAGGTATTAGCGCCCATCGTAAAATCTAAACCGCAAAGCTTGTCTGTAATCGTACCATCACCATATAAGACAAAAGCTTCATTTTCTAAGACCACGGATGTGTTTCGCGGATTCACGCTTTGAAGAATCGTTTTGATTTCTTTAAATTCACTCACTAAGGCATTCACCAGATTTCGCCGGGAAGGAAAAGCTCTTTTGGCTGTCACAAAGACGATCATAACCTGATTGGTTTGGCTGGCATAACGAATCAGAACATGGCGCAGAAGCCCGGTTCCGGTTTTTTCGTTATACAACTCGATCTTCATGGAATCTACCAGTTCGGTGATACGTCCGATGATCGCATCCACATTTCTTGGATGCATTAAACAATTCTTTGTAGCCACTACGGCATGGGAATGTGGTGCATACAATCCAGATACCACTTTCCCTTTGTATTTGGCAAAACCAACGATTATCTTATTACGATAGCCTTTGATGCGATTGGCTTTATATACATTCTCAATTTGAAGCTTTAACCGATTTCTCTTTAACAAGGCTTCCACGTTGTTCTTTTTTTCCTGTATCTGTTTTTCATAATCCAGATGCAGTAAGTTGCATCCCCCACAAATTTTACTGACTTTACACTTCATGAATCTTTTCCCTAACTTTCTGTTTGATTTCTTCGGGGTTTCGTAAGGTTATGACATGAAACCCCAGCTGCCTGGCTGCCTGTGTATTTTCTTCTTTATCATCAATAAAAAGACATTCCTGAGCCTTTAAATCATACCGCGACAATAAAAGCTGAAAAATGGCCGGATCCGGTTTGATCAATCTATCCTGATACGAGTAAATACCACCATCCACATCCGCAAATATATTGTTATGCTCAATAAAATATTGATACGAATCTTCCGGTATATTGGAGAGAATATAGATCTTATACCCTTCTTCTTTTAACTGTTTCATCAATTGTATGCTGCGATCAAAAGGTTTCACATAACGTGCCCATGTCGGTATCAGCCTTTCAATCTCTTCTTTGTAACAAGGCATACGTTTAATGGCCGCTTTTTTTAATGTAGCAGCGGAATATAGCCCTTGATCATATGCATGCCACAATCTTTCTTCAAAAAAGAGCGTATAGAGATCCTGTGCTGTTTTCACATCTTTATAAAAGTCATTTAAAAATTCTTTTGGCTGAAACGTTGCCAGAACATTTCCTACATCAAATACAATATTTTTTATCATAGTCATAAGTATATCAAAAAGTCATAAAAAAGAATATGTTTCTATAGGACCGAATCAAAAGAGACTTCTATGTCGAATCATATAATAGAGATAATACAAAGAAGACAATCCCCATGTTAAAGGATAGACCCAATAGACAAATTGAATATCATAAAAAAGAGAACCGGTCACACTTAAAAAGACAACTCGTGCAACGCACCAGCATAAAATCATGACCATCATCGGTATCATAGGCTTTCCGGCGCCGCGCTGCAAGGCCGAGAACGCATGGGTAAATGCCAACAAGCAGAAAAAGAAACCGGCAATCTGCGCGCGATCCACGCCAAAGGCGATCACTTCCGGATTTTGATCAAACAACATAACCAATGGTTTGGCAAAGATCACGGTTCCAATACCGATCAATTCCGCTAACAGCACACTGCATATGATTCCGAAAACAGCTCCTTTTTTGGCCCTTTCCTTTTGACGGGCACCTAAATTTTGTCCGACAAAGGTCGTAATCGCATTATTGAAGCTGATGATCGGTAAAAAGGCAAAGCCTTCGATCTTTGAATAAGCCCCACAGCCGGCCATCGCCATGGCACCAAATATATTGATATTGGATTGCACCACCACATTGGCAACTCCGGTAATGGAATTTTGAATCCCACTGGGAATTCCATTGCGTAAGATTTCCATTAACATCTCTTTTTCAATTCGAATATCGCGAAAAACCAGTCGATAACTTTCCTTACTGTTATGAAAAAGACGCATACATAAAAATGCGCTGACAAACTGCGAAAGG
The DNA here is from genome assembly GCF_052121255.1 of Faecalicoccus sp. LCP19S3_E2. Taxonomy (NCBI): domain Bacteria; kingdom Bacillati; phylum Bacillota; class Erysipelotrichia; order Erysipelotrichales; family Erysipelotrichaceae; genus Faecalicoccus; species Faecalicoccus sp. LCP19S3_E2. Next base: position 200,941 of record NZ_JBQKEP010000004.1, read on the forward strand.
ATTGTTGCGAAGGCGGCCGCTTCGACACCCATACCACACCAGGCGATCAAAATATAATCTAGAACGATATTAATCAGACTGGAGATGATCAAATAATATAAAGGATGTTTACTATCTCCCAGAGCCTGCAGGATGCCGACAAAAATATTGTACATAACAAGACCCAGCCCTCCGGCAAAATATACACGAAAATACTTCAGTGATTCTGGCATCACCGTATCAGGCGTACCCATCAATTCTAAGATCCAGGGTGCTAAAAGAATACCGGCAGCCATCAATACGGCTGACATGATAAATCCAAAGGCAATATCGGTATGAATGGCAATCTTCAATCTTTCATAATTCTGTGCTCCAAAATAGCGGGCAATCACAACACCGGCTCCTAACGCAATACCGTTAAACAAGCCAATCATCATAAAAATCAAATTACCGGAAGAACTGACCGCAGCCAGCGCTTCACTGCCTAAATAGTTTCCTACGATCAAAGAATCCGCTGCATTATATAATTGTTGAAATAAATTACTAAAGAAGATCGGCAGCGCAAAAAGAACCATCTGCTTCCAAATTACACCTTTTGTCATTGTCTTTTGTAGAACTGCCATAGTAAGACCCCTTGACCATTATAAGCATAAATCCTTCCTACGCCAAGAATATTTCCGATAATAAAAGTAGGATTTTGCATCCTACTTATGACTATCTACTAATAATTCACAGATTTTACGTGAATAAGCAATTGGATCTTCGATGGTAAAGCCCTCAATCAGCAAGGCTTGATCATACAATACATCCGCTACTTCTTTGACCTTTTCTTTATCTTTGGCATACAGCTCTTTTAATGTAGAGAAGATCGGATGCGATGGATTGATTTCCAAAATACGCGTTGCCTTCATCGGCCCCATTGGATTGTCACCCGGCATATTCGCAAATACTTTTTCCATCTCAAAAGACAGTCCTTCTCCAGCTGTTAAACAAACCGGATCCTCACTTAAACGATTGGAAAGTTTTACTTCACTGACCTTATCCTTCAAGCTTTCTTTCATGAAGTCCAGAAGATCTTTATTATCTTCTTTTGTCTTCTCCAGTTCCTTTTTCTCTTCTTCGGTATTTAGATCCAAATCCCCTTGTGTCGCATTCTTAAATGTCTTTTCACGATAGTTCATCAATGTATTCATGACAAATTCATCAACTTCATCGGTCAGATATAAAACCTCAAACTCTTTCTTCTTCAAGGTTTGAACGATTGGTAACTTATCGATCAAGGCCACATCCTTACCGGATACATAGTAGATATCCTTCTGGTCTTCCTTCATACGATTTACATATTCGTTTAACGTAACCAGCTTTTGTTCTTTAGAAGAATAGAATAATAATAAATCCTGGAACTTGTCTTTATCCATACCATAGTTGTTATAGACACCAAATTTTAGATTGATGCCAAATTCTTTCCAGAATTTTTCGTATTCTTCTCTTTCTTTTGTCAACATTGTCGTCAGTTCACTTAAGACCTTTTTCTCAATACGAGAAGCGATTGTCTTTAATTGATGATCGTGCTGCAGCATTTCACGAGAGATATTTAAGGACAAATCTTGTGAATCAACTAACCCCTTAACAAAGCGAAGGCTGTCCGGCAGCAGTTCTTCGGCATGATCCATGATGAATACGCCTTTACAATACAACTGCAAGCCTTTTTTATAATCCTGTTGGTAGAATCCCTGCGGTACATGGCTTGGAATATATAATAAAGCGGTAAAGCTGACATTTCCTTCCACGCTGAAATGAATTACACGCTGTGGATCCTGAAAATCAAAGAAATGATCTTTATAGAACTGATTGTATTCTTCTTCGGTAATCTTTGATTTTTGACGTTTCCATAAAGGCACCATGGAATTCAACGTCTGATCCTCGATGACAGTTTCATATTCCGGTTTATCGGAATCTTTGGTTTCTTCTTTAACTTTGGAAGTTTCTACATTCATATGGATCGGATAACGAATATAGTCCGAATATTTACGTACCAGTTCTTTTAATTCATATGTTTCCAGATATTGGGAGTATTTTTCTTCCTCCGTATCTTCTTTTAAGGAAAGGATAATAGTTGTACCATGTCCATCTCTTTCGGCTTCTTCCATGGTATAACCACTTTCGCCATCACTTTCCCAGCGCCAGGCTGGTTCCTCTTCCTTTTTCGAAATGACAACCAGATCCTTTGCCACCATAAAAGCAGAATAGAATCCGACACCAAACTGTCCGATGATGTCAACATCACTCTTTGACTCATCATCCATCTGTTCTTTGAACGCTAAAGAACCACTTTTTGCGATCGTACCCAGATTTTCTTCCAGTTCTTCTTTGTTCATACCGATCCCATTATCGATGATTGTTAACGTACGTGCTTCTTTATTGGGTTCCAAACGAATCTCAAACTGATCCGGACTGACATGTCCTGCATGTTCATAATAATATTTATCAATCGCATCACTGGCATTGGAAATCAATTCACGTAAAAAGATTTCCTTGTGCGTATAAATCGAATTGATCATCAGATCCAACAATCGTTTTGATTCGGCTTTAAATTGTTTTTTTCTGGTCATATTACCACTCCTTTTAGCACTCTTCTATTTAACCTGCTAATATAGTGTACAATACAGCTTTAGCACTGTCAAGACTGATCTGCTAAAAAAGCGATTCAATGTCGAATCGCCTTCTCTCGAAGTATCCGTGTAACCTTCTCCCAGGCCTCTTGTGTATGATCGGCATCCTCATGATCGGTTGCCCCTAAATATGGAGTAAAGCCTAATCGGGCATATAAGGCAATAGCTCCATAGCTTTGCGATTGTGTAACCAGATACAAGGGATATTTGCCTGGCGTTTCATCGTATTTCATACAAAGCCTTGTCAGCATGCTTTGGGCAATCTTTTTATGCTGCGCCTTTTCTTTAACGGCCACAAAATGGATGCGTAAGCGTGAAACCTCAAAATCATGACCAAACCAAAGACCAGCCGATGCGACGATCTCTCCTGTTTTATCGGCTACAAACAAAAAATTCTGTGCAAAGAAATCAGCATCCTCTTCTAACATAGATGCCAGCTTTTGTCGGGCTTCTGAAATAGAATCAAACAAGCCTGCTTCATACTGCACCTTGCACCAGTCCTCGTTCAAGCTTTTGTCATAAGGTACATAATGATAATCTTCATGCAGCTTCACTTCTTTTCGAATCGTCTTTTTAGGAAGTACCATCAATACTCGGATAAAGGGTACACTTTTATCTAATACAGTCATATTTTCCTCCAGGTCGATTCCATTTTAGCATAATTGCGATTTTGAAGGAATTGTGTCAAAATAAATTCGGTGATTAAAATGACATTACAAGAAACAATTCAAAAGTATTACGTACAAGGAAACTACAACTGTTCAGAAACCTTGATCCATGCCGCCAATGAGTATTACGATCTAAAGCTGGACGAGGACTCTATGAAAGTCTTATCCGGTTTTGGCGGCGGTATGTTTGTCGGCTCTACCTGTGGGGCACTCATCGGCAGTGTGGCAGCCGTATCTAAAAAAGTGATTCAGTCAAAAGCGCATGAAGAAATCGACACATTTCGCCCACAGATTCAAAAATGCGTACGAAACTTCAAAGAAAAGCTGGGTGGAATGGACTGTAAAGACATTAAGCCGATCCACCATGACAAAGAATCGCGTTGTTTAAAAACTTGTCTTTTGGCAGGAGAAGCATTAGAACAAACCATGAAAGAACTGGAGCTGGACTGATGTCCACTCTTTTTCTTATCTGTAAAAAAAGGAGAGTATGATTTTGATAAAGCTACTGTTGATCATTTTTTCATTTGGTAATTTCTTCTATGAAATGTTGACCTATGCCCTGATCCTTCATCAAAGAAAAAAGCCGCTGCCAGATACGATCAAAGATATTTATCCAGAAAAACGTTATCAAACTTTTTTAGCCTATAAGAAAGACTATCGTAAGATTTTTATCTTTGAGCAAGTATTTACTCTTTGTCTGCAGCTTTTTTGTATTCTTTCCCCATTTTATACCTGGCTGCAGGATGCAAATCCCTATATCTGCCTTTTGAAGACTGTCCTTGTATTCATTGCGATCGAGTGTGTGAGCGATCTTCCTGTTTCTTATTACAGCACCTTCACCATTGAGGAAAAGTATGGGTTAAATCATCAGACAAAAAAAGACTTCTTTAAAGATGTCTGTATTGAAAAGATTACTGAATTTTTGATGTTGTCGATCTTTTTTGCCTTTTTGATATGGGTTGCCACTCATTTAGAAGATTGGACACATCACTTTTCCATCTCCTTTGCACAAGCTTTTTTGATTGGTCTTTTGATTGTCGCAGCCGGTTTTATCATCATGACTTTATTGAGCCTATTCAGTTTGGCAGCCATGCGCCTTCAATATAAATTTACCGAATTGGAAGATGGTAGCCTGCGCCAACAGATTCTTACCTTTTTAAAAGAATCCAGAAAGAAAGTACATCATATCAAAGTTTATGATGAATCTAAAAAATCCAACTCTAAAAACGCCTTTTTGTTAAAGTTTTTAGGCTATCGAGAATTTGGTATTGCGGATAACTTTCTGGAAGAAAATTCACAAGATGAACTCTATGCCGTTTTATTGCACGAAATAGGGCATTTGAAACATAAAAAAAATTTGTGGAATTACACACAATACGCTTTTGGGATCGCATTGTTTCTGGGACTGGTATGGTTGATCAGCCATGCACCAGTCGTACTGACCTTTAATGGAATGATCAATACAGAGTTTCATTTATCTTATACCAACTACTATTTGACACTCAGTATCTTTCTTACATTTTGTAAGCCCTTCTTGTTTCTATGGAACTTGTTTAGAAACTATGTCTCCTGTAAGGAAGAACAGGAAGCTGATTTTAATGCCGTTGATCACGGCTATGGACAAGCCTTGATTCAAACCTTTAAAAAGATCTCTTCGGATGAACTGATTGATATCAACCCTCATCCATTGATTGAGTTAATAGAGTATGATCATCCTGGCATGTATAAAAGAATCTCTTATATTCAGAAACGCATGAAAAAAGGAAATGATGCGGTGTAGCTTCATTCCCTTTTTTATGTTATTTATTTTTTCGTTTGCCGAATCGCCGTTTCTTTTCCGGTTCTTCCTCTTCGATTTCAAAGGAATCCTCTTCTTCTACTTCATCGCCTTCCTCATCTAAATCTTCCCATTGTGAATCCAGATCATCTTCGGTCTGATCATCTGGAATCAGTCCTTCATTTTTGAATGTTTCTTCTCTTTCGCGAACACGAAGTCTTGCCTTCAACAAACGAACCTTTTTCTTAGAAGATGCAAGCATTCTTCCATACATACAAAAGAAGATAAAGGAAATCAAGAATAAGACGGCACAGGCCGCAATGACCGCAATAAATCCATTAAACAAATACTGCAGATAGGCCGCACAGGCACAAATCGCCATACAGATGAAGAATAAAAACATGGTAGAACGACAAGAATTGGCATGTTTTTTAAAGAATTTGAACTTTTCGGCTTCATTTGGAATTTCTTTTTTCAGATCATCGCCCTGAAGTTCATTTCTAAAAACAAACCATCCGGCATCTTTTTTCTTTTTAGCCGGCACACGAGAAACCAGCTTCCATCCATCCGCTTCCCATTTACGCCATTCATGAGCCGAAGGTTCTACTACAAAATAACAGATAGAATAGTAATAGTCTCTAGGCTCTTCTTTGACAAAGAAATATTTCTTTCCTACATTACGTACATAGTGGAAGCCTTCTTTTGACTGTTCTTCCAGATATGCTTCCTCTTTATCATAGTGAGAGAGAAGAAATCTCTTTTTCTCCACATACAGATCATCTTCATCGTATTGATTTTCATCTTCCAAAGATGTTTCAATTTCCGAGTCATCTACTTCGGATTCCTCTTCCATTTCCACTTCTTTTGGTTCCTCGACCTCTTCTTCTACGACTTCAGCCACTTCTTCCGGCTGTTCTTCATCAACCTGTGCTTCTTCGCTAACCAGCTCTTCTTCCTGTTCCAACACTTCGTCTTCAACAGGGATCGGTTCCACCTTTACTTCTTCTACGATTGGTTTTGGCTCTTCCGGCTTAACTTCCTGCGGCTCCTGTTTTTTCTGTGAACGTTTTAATGGCTGTGGCTTCAAACCTTCTGCCACAAAAATATCTTGGACTTCCACATCTTCATTATCAAACACAGAAGCTTTTACTTTCACCTGGGCATGTCTTTGTGAACGTTTCCCAAAGATCTTGTGCTTCGGTTCTTCCTTTTGCGTTGTATCAATTTCAAACACACTGGAGGCATCAAATCCCTTTAAATCCGGTTCCTTGATCTGCAAAGAAGAAATCGTCTCGTTTTCCTGCAGTGCTTTCAGCTGTTCCAATGCACTTTTTTCTTTCTTGTTTTGATCTGCCATGTTCATCACTCCGAATCATAAATCATATCTATATTACACTTTTTTAGTAAGTTTCGTCAAATCAGATTCCGGAATCCACAGCAGATCATTCATCTTCGCTTTGTTCCACACTTTTTAAGGTATATCCCGTTTCATCGATTACTTTTTTCAAAGCTCTCGTATCGATCTTTTCATACGATACGATCACAGTTTGTCCTTTTTTATGCGAAGACTTTACCTTTTTTACATCAAAATGCTTACGGATGGCCGCGTTGATATGGCTTTCGCACATACCACACATCATACCTTCTATCTTTAGAATTGTTTTTACCATGTGAATCTCCTTAAAAAATAAGAGCAGATCACTTCATCTGCTCCTTTAGTTTAATTTCTTTACGAATGGCTTCCCAGTCATGATGGCAGCCTGTCGAGCCACATGATGAGCAGTCCCCAGTACACTGTTTAGGGTTCTTTCGTTGCTCCCACATCGAGCGTACGACCAGAAAAACGATAATAGAAAGTATGCCGATGACAATCAGATTTCCCATATCGTTTCCTCCTTCCAATCTATTTTACAGCTTGAATTTGGTTAATGTTCAAAGCTTCTGATTTAGGCTTATAGCCTGGTCTAAATAAAAGATATAAGATTAAGATCAATAATGCAAGGGCAATGATCGTCCAGAAACCAAAACTGACTTCTCCAAGCAACAATCCGCCCAGCTGATATACAATCAAAGAAGAAACATAAGCAAACACGCACATATAACCAATGGAGGCCACGGTCCAGGTCTTATTGTTCATTTCTCGACGAATGGCTCCCATAGCTGCAAAACAAGGAGCACAAAGTAAGTTAAAGATCATAAAGCTGTAAGCGGCAATCGGTGTAAAATCACGGGCAATCAATGTCCAAATCTCATTTCCTTCCTCAGAAACCTCAGAGAAGTTATACAGTACACCAAATGTGTTGACCACTTCTTCTTTGGCAATCAAGCCGGTAAATGTGGCCACTGTTGCTTTCCAGGCCATATCGCCAACCCAGCCAAGAGGAGCAAAGATCCATGCAATCGCACTTCCCAGACTAGCCAGAAGACTGGTGTTATTATCGTCAACCATTCCAAACTGACCATCGGTAAAGCCAAATCCCTGCAGGAACCAAAGAACGATAGAACTCAACAAGATAATCGTTCCGGCACGTTTGATAAAGCTCCATCCTCTTTCCCAGGTAGCACGAAGCACATTGCCGACACTTGGCAAATGATATGCCGGCAGCTCCATGACAAACGGAGCGGGTTCACCGGCAAAAGCCTTAAACTTTTTAAGCATGATTCCGCTGATGACAACAGCTGCGATTCCAATCACAAAAGCACTGGTTGCGACAAGAGAGCTTCCGCCAAAGACGGCACCGGCAAATAAACCGATGATCGGCATTTTAGCGCCGCAGGGGATAAATCCTGTTGTCATGATCGTCATCTTACGATCACGATCTTGTTCGATCGTACGACTGGCCATGATACCCGGAACCCCACATCCGGTTGCGACAAGCATCGGAATAAAGCTTTTTCCGGATAATCCAAAACGACGGAAGATACGATCCATAATAAACGCAACACGAGACATATAGCCTACATCTTCCATGATCGACAACAAGAAGAACAAGACAAGTATCTGTGGTACAAAACCTAATACGGCACCCACACCTCCTACAATTCCATCCATAATCAAGCCATACAGCACATCATTGACATGCAGACTTGTCAAAATGCCCTCAAAGAAATTCGGAACGATTTCGCCAAACAGCACATCATTGGCCCACTCTGTACCCATGGTACCAATCGAAATAGAAGTACCTCCCATCGCAATCGTATAGACACAATACATAATGAGAACAAAAATCGGTAAGGCCAAAATACGGTTTGTCACGATTCTATCGATCTTATCTGAAATCGATAATTCATGTTTAGAGCCTTTCTTTTTTACCGCATGGGAAACAATTTTCGTAATAAAGTCATAGCGCTGTGAAGTAATAATACTTTCAGAATCATCATCCATCTTTTCTTCTACAGATTGGATCCATGGTTCAATCTGACTTTTTTGTGCCGTATCAAGCTGAATAAACTCATCGATTCTTTCATCACGCTCAAAGACCTTGACCGCATACCAGCGAAGCATGGTACGATTCACCTGATTTTCGATGACATCCTCAATTTTCTTTAAGACCGTTTCAATATCTTTCGTATAAGATTGCGAAATCTTTGCGACACGATGACTTTTGGCAACCTCTACAGCCTTTAAGGCTGCCTCTTTAGTTCCCTTTCCTTTTAAGGCACTGATTTCAATAACCGGACAATCCAGCTCCTGTGAAAGCTTGGAAATGTCGATCTTATCCCCGTTTCGTTCTACCAGATCCATCATATTAACAGCCACAACCATCGGAATACCCAATTCCAACAATTGTGTCGTCAAATATAAGTTACGCTCGATATTCGTACCGTCAACGATATTCAAAATGGCATCCGGTTTTTCCTTCACCAGATAATTTCGTGATACGACCTCTTCTAACGAATACGGTGAAAGAGAATAGATACCCGGTAAATCCTGGATCGTAACCTCGTTATGTCCTTTTAATGTTCCTTCTTTTTTTTCTACCGTGACACCAGGCCAGTTTCCTACCCGTTGTCTGGAACCCGTCAAATTATTAAATAACGTTGTTTTTCCACTGTTCGGATTTCCTGCTAAAGCAATTTTTATTTCCATACAAAACCCTTCCTATTCTACCTCGATCATCTGTGCATCTTGTTTACGTACCGATAATTCATAGCCCCGAATATTCAATTCGATCGGATCGCCTAATGGCGCTACCTTGCGTATATGGATCTCTACCCCTTTGGTAATTCCCATATCCATAATGCGACGTTTCACGGCACCTGTACCTGTGATCTTTTTAACAAAAACCGTTTCTGAAGGTTTGCAATCTTTGAGTGTCTTCATTCTCTCATCCTTTCCTGAATTCTATACCATGATTCGATTGGCCAGAGACTTATCCAATGCGATTCGAACACCTTTGATCTCCACGATTAAGTTACCACGAATGCTTTGAACGACAGAGACTGTTTCATTCTCCATGATTCCCAGGTTTCGCAAATGGGTTCGAATTTTATCCTGCCCTGTAATTTTCACAATGACATATTCTTTGCTCATTTGTGCAAATGTTAATGGCATAGCATCCCTCCTAAGTTAACGCTTTCTAATTAGCATTATCTAACCACAAAGTTAGTTTACACTTACCACAGAAATAAGTCAAGTCTAATTAGAAGCATTTAACTTGAAAAATTATGCGAATTGTGCATAAAAAAAGAATACATGTCAAAACACATATCCTTTCTTCAATTATTCATGAAGCTCATAATACTTCTTGATTGCCTGAAACGTCTCATCGCTGATGACATGCTCCAAGCGACAGGCATCTTCTTCAGCCGTAAACTTATTCACTCCGATCTGTTGAAGCATTTTGGTAAAGAATTCATGCCGCTGGTACGTATGTTGGGCCGTTTTTTGTCCTTCCCTTGTCAGCTTAACTGATTTATCCGGATGGATCTGAATCAGCTTGTCTGCCTGTAAGATCTTTAATGCGTGAGAAACGCTGGATTTTGAGAAACCCAGATAACTCGCAATATCAATATTATGCACAGTATCCAACTGCTTTTCTAAAATCAAAATAGCTTCCAAGTAGTCTTCTAACGATTGTCCCAATTCCTGCATTTCTATATTCTCCTTTCGCACAAAAAGCCCCTGAGGGCTTTTCTATCCTTGATCGTACTTAGAAATTAAATAAGGTAAGGTATAGGTATATTGAGGAAATTCTTAAATCAGAGCTCCTATGCGCGCTGCATAGAAAGATACGATCAAGAGTGCTAATAAATTCTTAATTTCAGACTTCTTTACAACGACTGTTTGCCGTTGTATCCTTTCAAGATATCTGGAAAATATCCCGAAAAACACCATTTGACCATAGACTACTTATTCTATAAAAGAGTCGAATGAGTTTATATCTAGAATCAGAATGAATAGCAGTCTTTTTATAGTCTTTTCGAGAGTCATCTCGAAACGCGGCAGTTATCAGTTATAAACCTCTAACTGATGACGTTAGATTACTCTAACTTTCTATGAAAGTCAAGCCAAACGATTGAATCAAAGCAGCTAAGCCTGTGTTTCCATCAATTGTTCAATGCGACATCCATTTTCTACACCTCGAATAAATTGATTACGAACATATTCAAAGAGTGAAAATAATTCCTTGCAACGGGTAACACTATTTTGATCATAGACCTTCCAGGCTCCCATACAACAACATGGTTTATTCTGAATAAAACCTAGCACGTCTTCTAACGGATATCCCAAAAAGATACCGATTTCATGCGGATACGTCGCTTCTTCCATTCTTTTTTCCAAAAAATCCAGGCAGGCAGTGGGTGAGTGTGTAGGATACCCAAGACGTTCTAAAAACACTCGGATTTTTTCTTGTTTCAGGATTTTTATAAAACTGTCGATCGAGTATAAATAAAATGTGATGCGCGGTCGTTCTGCCTGCAAGATACGAAAAGTCAAACCTTTTTGTCTAAACTTTTCGTTATATTCTAGAATTATCTCCTCAGCACAAGGAAACAATGTTCTAGACACATGAAACATATTCGCTATTTTGTACCCCTTGAGCGTAGGTGCACAATGATAGGCTAACAATTCTTCAAATTGATACTGTTCTGTTTTACACATTGGATAAAATCGCTTGCATAGCTTCGATATCCGCTGCTTCACCGGCATTTTCTACTTTGTACAGACATTCCACGCCATATTCATCCGCAATTTTATCACCTGCTTGACAATATGCCTCTCCATAACTCGTGTCCCCAGAAACAATAACACCTTTCAGATTTTGCCCATTGGCCATCAAAAAAGACTCAACTTCCATAGGAATATCGCCATATCCATCGGTATACGTAAATAAGATAAATGGCTCTTCCATCACTTCATCACCCGATTGAATACATAAAGCATCTAAACCCAACTCTGATACAATGCTTTGTACATTCCCTGTCCGGGAAGCATATACATATTTCATAAAAACGTACCTCCTGTTAGTTATCACTAACTCTATAGTTAGTTTAAACTAACACAATGCAGATGTCAAGACTTTTTATCTTTTCTGTCGCCATTAAGGGAAAATGTCACCCTTCGTTAAGCGAAAATGTCACCTATCATAAACCGAGCAGATATAATCTTCTTTATCTTGTAATAAAGGAAGTTATATGAAAAAAGACAAACTATCCGCTTTAGAGTTGTTAAAGCAGAAACAAGCAGATTCTACTCTCACCTATGAATGTATTTCTAAACGTACCGGTTATTCAAAAAGACAGTTGATCCGACTCTACAATCAACTGTCCGATAACGGGAATCTTCAGATTCTTTCCAAACACGCTAATACCGGAAAAGAACCTGTCAATAAAGCTGATCCATCTGAAATCGATTTCTTGATCCGCCTTAAAAAGATTACCCTGCTATTACCATAGCACAGTTTCGTGATATCTATATGGAAGATTTTATCCAAAATCCGAATATGGCCCATCTTGTTTTAGAACATCATCTGGTAGAGCGTAGCCCCAGCTGGTTTCGAAATCTTTTTATTCAGCAGGGCTGGAAATCCCCTGAAAATCGAAGGCCCTTACGCCGGGATTTTCGTGCAATTCATCCATTACGTATCCCTTCGCCACAAAGAGGAATGTTGATTCAAATTGACGGTACGCCATATGATTGGTTTGGCAACGGTGAACAATGGACACTCCATCTCGCCGTCGATGATGCGACATCTGAGGTGTTGGCAGGTATCTTTATGCCCACAGAAAGACAGCTTGGATATTGTCAACTATTGAGAATCATTCTATTAAAATACGGAATACCCATGGCTCTGTATTCCGACAAACATTCCATATTTTTATCGCATAAGGAAGATTCTCTTACACAATTTGGCATGATGATGGAGGATCTTGGCATTGAGATGATCTACGCCAACACTTCCCAGGCAAAAGGCCGTGTAGAACGCTATAACGGAACTGTACAAAGAAGATTGCCGAATGACATCAGGCGATTCAAGATTCAAACTTATGATGAATTGAACGAATGGTTTAATTCTTTTTATATTTCCTATATCAGTAAGAAATTCGCGTTTGTTCCTACAGATCCCAATGATGCCTTTATCCCTCTAGACGGTGCAGATATCAGCGACATATTCACGCTGCGATATGAACGAACGATACAAAACGATATGTTCAGTCTAAATGGAGTCTACTATCACGTAATGGATCAACAAAATAAACCCAAGCACATCATCAATGGTACTAAGATACAGATTCGTATCAATGTATTCAGTCAGGAGGCATATGTACTTCGATACGGTAAAAAAAGTCCTATAAAGATGATCCATAGCCGAAAAAGAAAAATGTCTAAAATGGCAGATAATCAAAAAGATCTGCAAATAATATTAGATCAACTTAGAAAAGAGAACTAAATTAAAATCACCTAATGTGAAATAAATCACATTAGGTGACATTATCGCTTAACGTTAACAGACTTTTTATCTTTTCTATATTTCACAAAGTCACCGTACAGTAAAATGCAGCTTCTCAAAAGAGAATGCCCCTAAAACAATATACCCTCCCTAACTAACAGAATCAGATGGGAGGGTATTTAAATACGATTATAATTGATAAAATGACAAGGATGTTATTTCTTCTTGCGTTTCAAAAGTACAGCCAACATGGCAGAGAGGCTGCCAAATGCAGTCCATAATGACATCATACTTCCTACAGCTGTGTTAACACGCTTTGTTTTTGTTGATGCAGATGTTTTGTTTGTTGGCTGCCCTTTTTCTTTACCAGGAGTTTTCTCGGTCGGTGCCGGTGTATATTCCCAGCGTCCTACAAATGTTACATCCTGTCCATGAACGACTTTTTCGCTAGCATCATAACCCAAGAAAGTCCAAGTTCCATTGGCAAGTACAACTTTCTGCCCCATCGGCAAGATAGCGTGAACAGTTTCTCCATCTCGGTAATCAGAGCGGTCATTTGGTAACATAGATAAAATCACATCCGGCAGGTTATACTGGCTATCCGTTGAAACAAACTGATAGTGACCGTGGTAATACACTAGATTCTCTTCGTTCTCTGCAACAAATTTCCATGTTCCAACAAATTCCACACCAGCATGATTCACTACCTTTTCCTGTGCATCAAACCCTTCAAATAGCCAGGTACCATTCGCAACTTTTACCTGTCCTTGCAGTAAATCTTTTACATGCACAGTCGTCTGATCTTCATAATCTTTCTCATCGAAAGGCAGAAGGATATTCACTTCTTCCGGTAAATCTAATCCTGAAGTCAAAGACACAAATCGATAGGAAACCGGATATCTATTCGCTTCAAACACCCATGTACCAATAAAAGATACATTAGCATTTTGAACGGTCTTTGTATCAGCATCGTAACCCTTGAAGACCCATTCTCCATTTTCAACAGTAACCTTTTGTTGAGCTGGTAAAATAGTCGATACTACTTCGTGATTAGAATATCCCTGTGTATCTACCGGTAATAAATCCATAACTTCTTGTGGAAGATCATAGTCATCACTACCCGAACCAAAATGATAAACCACATGATATTCTTTTGGCGTATAGGTCCAGGTTCCCACAAATTCCACATTGTCGCGGTTCACTGTTTTCTCGGCTTCATCATACGATACAAAGTTCCAGGTTCCATCCTGTACTTCTACGGAAGTCTGGCTTGGCGCCTTGGACGTTACTTTGGCTTCGTTTTCATATGCGTTGTCATCGCTTGGAAGCAGTGCTTTGACTTCTTCCGGCAGTTCCATGGAATCGGTTCCGGATTCAAAACGATAACTTGCTTTATACGTCTTTGGCGTATAGGTCCAGGTTCCCACAAATTCCACATTGTCGCGGTTCACTGTTTTCTCGGCTTCATCATACGATACAAAGTTCCAGGTTCCATCCTGTACTTCTACGGAA